>JACMKW010000395.1 GCA_014379885.1 Rhizobacter sp. | reverse complement strand
TGTCTGAGCTGCTGGAAGTGCGCGGCCTCACCGCGTCCTACGGCGCCACCAGGGTGCTGCAGGGCATCGACTTCAGCCTCGCCGCCGGCCGCATCACCGCCATCCTGGGCGCCAACGGCGCGGGCAAGACCACCACCTTGCGCGCCCTGTGCCAGACGGTGTCCACGACCGGCAGCATCCTGTTCGAAGGCCGGCAGCTGGTGGGTGCGGCCACCGAAAAGGTGGTGCGCATGGGTGTGGCCCACGTGCCCGACGGCCGCGGCACCTTCCTCAACTTCACGACCGAAGAAAACCTGCGCATGGGTGCCTACACCCGCAAAGACCGCGCCGAGGTGGAGCTCGACTACGAGCGCATGTACACCTACTTCCCGCGTCTCAAAGAGCGGCGCAAGCAGCAGGCCGGCACCCTCTCGGGCGGTGAACAGCAGATGCTGGCGGTGTCGCGTGCATTGATGCTGCGCCCGCGCCTCTTGCTGCTGGACGAACCCTCGTTCGGCCTGGCTCCGCTGGTGGTGCAGGAGATGTTCAGCATCTTCAAGTCTATCAACGAGAAAGACCGCATCAGCATGTTGCTGGTGGAGCAGAACGCTTCGCTCGCACTCAAGCTGGCCGATCACGCCTACCTGCTTGAGACCGGCCGCGTGGTCATCTCGGGCACGTCGGAATCGATTCGCAACGACGAGTCGGTTCGCCGCTCCTACCTCGGGTACTAAAAGAAAAATCATGGACCTGCTGATCCATCAAATCCTCTCTGGCCTGGCCACTGGCGGCATCTACGCCAGCATGGCGCTGGCGCTCGTCATGATCTACCAGGCCACCCACCACGTGAACTTCGCGCAAGGTGAGATGGCCATGTTTGCCACCTACCTGGCGTGGACGCTGCTTCAGACCGGCATGCCGTACTGGGTGGCGTTCTTCATCACGGTGGTGGTGTCCTTCATTGCCGGCGTGGTGATCGAGCGCGTGATCATTCGGCCGGTGGAGCACGCTCCGGTGCTGGCGGTTGTCACGGTGTTCATCGGGCTGCTGGTCATTTTCAACAGCATCGCCGGGTGGGTGTTTTCGTACACCATCAAACCCTTCGCCAGCCCGTTTCCGGATCAGCCGCTGTTCGGCAACCGCTACCTGTCTTCGCATGAGCTGGGCACCATGGGCATCACCTTCGTGTTGCTGATGCTGCTGTTCGTGTTCTTCCGCTTCACGCCGCTCGGCTTGGCCATGCGTGCTGCCGCGCAAAACCCGGTGTCGGCCCGGCTGGTGGGCGTGCGCGTGGGCTGGATGCTGGCGCTGGGCTGGGGCCTGGCAGCGGCCATCGGTGGTGTGGCCGGCATGATGATCGCGCCCATCGTCTACCTCGAGCCCAACATGATGGGCGGCGTGCTGCTGTATGCCTTTGCCGGCGCCTTGCTGGGCGGCATCGACAGCCCTGGCGGTGCGGTGGTAGGCGGCTTTCTGGTCGGCATTCTCGAAAACGTGGTGGGCACCTACCTGGGCAACGAGCTCAAGTTCACCATCGCGCTGATTCTCATCGTCACGGTGCTGGTGATCCGTCCGTCCGGCTTGTTCGGCAAAGTCAACGTTTCCCGGGTCTGACATGACGAACCCAAAGCCTGAAATGACAACAACTCACAAACCCGCGCTCAGTCGCAACCAGTTGATCGGCCTCGCGCTGCTGCTGGTGGGCATCTGCGTATTGCCGTTCTTCATTGCCAACTACCGCGTGTTCCAGCTCACCCTGGCCCTGGCCTACGCCATTGCCATCCTGGGCCTGAACATGCTGATGGGCTTCAACGGCCAGATTTCGCTGGGCCACGGGGCCTTCTATGCCATCGGGGCCTATACCGCGGCTATCTTGATGGACAAGGGCAATGTGCCTTACTGGCTCACCATTCCGATCGCCGGTGTGGTGTGTCTGGCAGCGGGTTTCCTGTTCGGTTTGCCGGCGCTGCGGCTTGAAGGCTTGTACTTGTCGATTGCCACGTTGGCGCTGGGCATTGCCATGCCGCAGATCTTGAAGCACAAGGTGTTCGAACACTGGACCGGTGGCTCGCAAGGCCTGGTGATCATCAAACCCGACCCGCCCGAGTGGCTCAAGATATCGCAAGACCAATGGCTGTATTTCTTCGTGCTGGCGTGGGCGGTGTTGCTGTTCATCGTCGCCTGGAACCTGCTGCGCGGCCGTGTCGGCCGGGCGATGGTGGCCATTCGTGACCAGCCGGTCGCGGCGCAGGCCATGGGCGTGAATACCGCGATGTACAAGTCGCTCACCTTCGGTGTGTCGGCGCTTTACACCGGCATCGCCGGCGCGCTCGGCGCTATCGTGGTGCAGTTCGTCGCGCCCGATTCGTTCGGCATCTGTTTGTCGTTCACCTTGTTCATCGGGGTGGTGATCGGCGGCTTGTCGTCGATCTCGGGTGCGGTGTACGGGGCGCTGTTCATCCAGTTCATCCCGAACGTGGCGGACGAAATTTCCAAGGCCGCACCGTGGGCCATCTACGGTGTGTTCCTGATCGTCTTCATGTACGTGATGCCCACAGGTGTGGCGGGCTTTGTTCGTATCGTGAAGTCTCGGTTTCTACGAGGGCGGGTTACTCAGTAGGCCCGCAACGTAGCCTGCCGCGTTGGATGCGTAGACAGGCCCGTGCAATGTGTGTTCGACAGTTTGAAAGGAAGCAACATGACATCAAGAACTTTGAAGCTTGCCCAGTGGGCTGCAGCGTGTGCCACGCTTGCAGTGGCATTGATTCCAGTGAGCGCATCCGCGGCCGGCAAGTACGGCCCTGGAGCCTCTGACACCGAGATCAAGCTCGGCCAGACCATGCCGTACAGCGGCCCGGCCTCGGCCTACGGCACCATCGGTAAGCTGCACGTGGCTTACTTCAAGATGATCAACGAGCAAGGTGGCATCAACGGCCGCAAGATCAACCTGATCAGCCTCGACGACGGCTACAGCCCGCCTAAGACCGTGGAGCAGGTGCGCAAGCTGGTCGAACAAGACGAAGTGCTGGCCCTGTTCAACACCCTGGGCACCGCGCCCAACAGCGCCATCCACAAGTACGTGAATGCGAAGAAGGTGCCGCACCTCTTCCTGTCCACCGGCGCTACCAAATGGGGTGACCCGAAGAATTTCCCCTGGACCATCGGCTTCAACCTGAGCTACCAGTCCGAAGGCATCATCTACGCGAAGTGGCTGCTCAAGACCAAGCCCAACGCCAAGATCGCCGTGCTGTATCAGAACGACGACTACGGCAAAGACGTGCTCAAGGGCGTGAAAGACGGCCTGGGTGCCAAGGGCGCATCGATGATCGTCAAGGAAGCCACGTACGAGGTCTCTGACCCAACCGTGGATTCGCAGATCCTGACGCTGCAATCTTCGGGTGCTGACACCTTCATCAACATCACCACGCCGAAGTTCGCTGCGCAAGCGATCCGCAAGGCCTTCGACTCGGGCTGGAAGCCGCTGCACGTCATCAACAACGTCGGTGCATCCATCGGCTCGGTGCTGACCCCGGCAGGCCTCGACAAGTCGAAAGACCTGGTCACGCTGCAGTACTACAAGGATCCGAACGACCCGCAGTGGAAGGACGACCCTGCCATGCTCGAATGGCGCGCCTTCATGGGCCGCCACTTCCGTGACGGCGACCCCAAGGACGCCAGCAACATGTACGCCTACATCTCGGCGCAGACCATGGTGCAGGTGCTCAAGCAGTGCGGCAACGACCTGACACGTGAAAACGTGATGAAGCAGGCGGCCAACCTGAAGAACTTCAAGCTGCCCTTGCTGCTGCCAGGCATGGCGATCAACACGTCGCCCACCGACTACTTCCTGATGGAACAAGGCCAGCTGAACAAGTTCAACGGCACCCAGTGGATCGGCTTCGGCGACGTGATCGGCGCGTCCGACTGATCTTGCGCTGAGAGAGAGAGTTTTCGGAGCCGCCTTCGGGCGGCTCTTTTCATTGCGTCAGTGCAAGCGATTGGCAACGCTGGCCGTGCTCAGGCCACTCAACCTGAGAGATTGATGCGATAGCGCGTTGATCGCCCAGCGCCCTCGGCCACCAGCAAACCGAGCGTCACCAGTTCGATGAGTCGCGCGAAGCCGTGGCCCCGCGTTATTCGACTCAAAATTTGAGCCGAATAACGCAACCACTCGCCTCAAGGCTTGGCCAGGTCTTCCCGGTTGACGAAGCTGCTTACGTCATCGAGCACCGGCGACATCCAGCGCAACGACCACGCCATCGAGGCCACGAGCGTCACGTGGCTGACGCCGTCGTACAGCTTGAGGGTGACCGGCACACCGTTCGATTGCAGCCGGGTGGCCATACCCACGGTGTTGCGTTGCGGATTGACGAGTTGGTCGTCCTTCGCCGCACCCAGAAACGCCCGCGGGGAACCCTTGTGTGCGTACTCCAGCGGCTGCGAGCCGGCGGGGTAGTTGGGGTGGTTGAACACCGGCTGGGCGTGCGGGTTCGAGATCGGCAAAAAATCGTAAGGCCCCGCCAGCCCCACCCACCCTGCAAGGGCTGCCGGCGATTGGCCGGCAGTTTTGAGCCAGCGCTCATCAAGCGCCAACATGGCGGCGTTGTAGGCACCAGCGCTGTGGCCCATCGCGAACACGCGCTTCGGGTTGCCGCCGAGTTTTCCCGCTTCGCGCAGGCCGTAGGCCACGGCCATTGCGCTATCTTCCAGAAAGACGGGGTAGCGCACTTCGGGGTAGAGGCGGTAGTCGGCCACCAGCGTGAGCACACCGCGCGACGCGAGGGCCTCACCAGCAAACTGGTACTCGGAGCGCTCGCCCCAGTTCCAGGAGCCGCCGTAGAAGAACACCACCACGGGCCAGCCGCCGGCCGGCGGCTGGGTGCTGGGGCGGTAGATGTCGAGCTTTTGGCGCACGAGCGGGCCGTAGCTCACACCTTCGGTCAGCACGTGGGTCGACGACGGCTTGAGCAAGTTGATGCCCGTGGAGCACGCCGCGAGGGCAGTGCTCAGGATCACAGTGGCGGCCAGGCGGGCCAAGCGGGATTTGGATTTCATCTGAGGACCCTACGCAGGTAGTGCGCCATCAGATGCATGCACAGCCGAATGGTTCAGCCCAAGCGGCTGCGGTGCCGCGCAATCTGGGCACGCACCTGGGCTGGCGCCGTGCCACCCAGCACGTTGCGCGCGTTGAGCGAACCTTGCAGGCTCAACACGCCGAACACGTCGTCGGTGATCGCGGCGTTGAAGCCTTGCAGCGTGGCCAGCGGCAGCTCGCTCAAATCCTTGCCTTGGCCGATGGCGGTTTTCACCGCGTGTGCCACCACTTCGTGTGCATCGCGGAAGGGCAGGCCCTTCTTCACCAGGTAATCGGCGAGGTCGGTCGCGGTGGCGTAGCCCTTGAGCGCGGCGCGCTCCATCGCTTCGGGCTTGACGATGATGCCGGCCACCATCTCGGCCATGATGCGCAGCGTGTCGCGCACGGTGTCGACGGTGTCGAACAGCGGCTCCTTGTCTTCCTGGTTGTC
>JACMKW010000394.1 GCA_014379885.1 Rhizobacter sp. | reverse complement strand
TCAGGACGAGATGTGTCCGGGCTCAGCCCCTTGGGGGCAGGAGCGCAGCGACTGGGGGGCTAACTCAGTGCTTGGCCGAGCCCATCAAGAATGTGCGCCACATTGATTGGCTTGGTCCAGTAGCCATCAAATCCCGCTGCCAGCGCGGCGTCGATCTGGGTCTGCATGGCGTCGGCCGACAGTGCAATGCATTGCAGGCCCGCGCTGCGCGCATCGCCGCGCAGCGCGCGGATCAGTTCCAGCCCGTTCATGTCGGGCCGGTTCATGTCGATCAGCAGGAGGTCGTAGCGCAGGGCACGTGCCGCGGCGAGACCCGAGTTGCCATCGGTGGCCACCTGCAGCTCCCATTGCGGGCGGGCCTTGAACACCTCTTGCATCAACAGGATATTGAGCGGTTCGTCTTCGATGTACAGCACCTGTCGGCGCGCGGCGGGCGGTTGGGGCTCTGTCGTTTCCTGCGCCATGTCGCCGTGCCGCGGCGCGGTGGGTGCAGCACCGGCGGGCAGCAGCAGCGTGAAGGTCGAGCCCTTGCCGGGCTGGCTGTGCACTTGCAACTCACCGTTCATCGATGCCGCCAGCTCGCGTGCGATCACCAGGCCCAGGCCGGTGCCTTCCACACGGCGCTGCTCGGCGCCCAGGCGGTTGAAGGGCTGGAACAGGTGCGCCTGCTGGGTTTCGCTCAGGCCCTCGCCTTCGTCGCTCACCGCCACCTGAATGCGTGCGCCGCTGCGCGACAGCGCCACGCGCACCGCGCCGGCCGGCCGGTTGTACTTGATGGCGTTGGACAGCAAGTTGAGCAGCACCTGCTCCACCGCGCGCGCGTCGGCCTGCGCCCAGTGCGCACGTTTGGGCGGCGCCACCAGGCGCACGCCAGCGCTGTCGGCCAGGGGCTGGATCAGCGAGTAGCAGATTTGCAGCGTGGCCGTCAGGTTGACCGGCGCGCGCTGCAGCGAGAAGTCTTCCTGCTCGATGCGCGCCAGGTTGAGCATGTCGTTGATCAGCTCCAGCAGGTGGCGCCCGGCGCGCAGCACGCTGTCGAGGCGGCGCGCCTGATCGGCAGCCAGCGGGTGCACACGGTCGATGGCCATCAACTGCGCAAACCCGAGGATGCCGTTCAGCGGTGTGCGCAGCTCATGGCTCACCCGCGAGAGAAACTCGCTCTTGGCGCGGCTGGCGCGCTCGGCGGCTTCCTTGTCGCTGCGCAGCTGCTCGTGCGCAGCTTGCTGCGTCACGTCGCGGCAGGTACCGACCATGCCACTCACGCGGCGATCATCGCCGTGGGTGCAGCGCGCAAAGATCTCCAGCGTCGCGTCGATGCCGTCGAGTCGCTGGAGGCGGTATCGGGCTTCGAGCATGCCACCGGTGGCCAGGGCCTGGTCGATGCGGGCTTGCACGGGGTAGCGGTCGTCGGGGTGGATCGCCGCGAAAAAGTCGGTCAACAGGTAGTCGGTCTGCGGGAATTTCAGCCCGTGGTTGGCGCAGGCGCGGGCGTCGAAATTCATCTGCCCGCTGTCGAGATCGAGCTCGGCGATGCCGATGCCTGCCGCTTCGGCAGCCAGGCTCCAGCGCTCTTCGCTGCTGCGCAACGCGAGCTCGATCTCCTTGCGCGCCGTCACGTCGGAAGAAAACCCGTGCCACAGCGTGCCACCTTCCGGGTGCCGCTCGGGCACGGCGCGCACCTCGATCCAGCGCACCGCGCCGTTGCGCACGATGCGGAATTCGCGTTGCCACGGCGTGAGCGATCGCGAGGCGGCCACCAGGCTGGGCATGAAGTCGGGCACTTCGTCGGGGTACAGCATGCGGCACACCACGTCTTTGTCGCCACCGTCGCCATTGCGCGGCGGCTCCACGCCGAACAGCTCGCGCGAGGCATCGCTCGCATAGGTGTAGCTGGTGCTGCCATCGGGGTGCAGCCACAGCTGGAAGATCACCCCCGGCACCTGCGACGAGAGTTTGCGCAACAGCTCGGCCTGGCCATGGGTACGTCGTTCGGCGGCAATGTGCGCCGACACGTCGCGTGCTGTGCCGCGGTAGCCGCAGAACAGGCCCTGCGCGTCGAACACCGGCACCGCGCTGCGCGACACCTGCAAGGTACCGCGTGGCGTGAGCTTGTCGGCGATCACGCGAGTGATGGCTTGATGGCGCCGCAGCAGTGCGTGGATGCTGCGCCCACGCCCCAGCGGGTGGCCCAGGCTGTCGAGCAGCGGCGAGTCGGCGATTTGCTGGCCTTTCATGGCCGCCGGAGACACGCCCGTCACTGTCTCGAAGGGGCTGGAGATCCAGGTGTAGCGCAGCTCGGCGTCGGTCTCCCACATCCAGTCGCCCGAGGAACGCGCGAAGTCGAGCAGGCGCGCGTGTTCGTCGTCCACCGGGGTTGCGCGACGGCGGCTGGCCAGCAGCTCGCTGGCCACACGCGCCAAGCCGCGCAACCCAGTGCGCTCGGCCTCGCTCAGCGTTCGCGGCCGGGTGTCGATCACGCACAACGCGCCGAGGTGGGCGCCGTCCACGCACAACGGTTCACCGGCATACGCGCGCACGTGCGGCACGCCCGTCACGAACGGATTGTGCGCAAAGCGTGGGTCGCGCGCCGTGTCGGGCACCTCGAAGAGGCCCTTGCTTGCCAGCGTGTGGTTGCAAAACGAGATGGCGCGGGGAATTTCGCGCACGGGGAGCTCGTCCCACCCATGCACCGACTTGAACCACTCGCGCTGCGAATCAACCAGGCTGAGGACGGCGATGGGGCAGCCAGTCAGCTGCGCCGCGCACTGCGTGATGGCGTCGAAGCTTTCTTCAGCGGGTGAATCCAGGATGCCCGATGCATGCAGCGTGGCCAGCCGGTGCGATTCGTCAGCGAGCGATGGCGCAGGCGGCATGGGGTGTGTCGCGGGGAGCAGAGCTCGGTTGTCGGGCTGCGGCAATGTAGTGCAAGCGCACGGGCCTCGCCACTGGTGGAACCGCGCATGATTCGTGCCGCGTTGCAGCACGGCAATGTTCAATCCCCTGCCTTGCCGCCGAACTGATTGGGTTGGCCCTGTGATGAAATGAACCGAGGGAGACTTCATGAACTTCACCGAATGAGCCAAGTACTCATCAATCAATACCTTGCCCAGCTCGACGTGCTCAAGAAGGTGGGCGGTACGCACCGCGAGTCGGTTGTGCGAGAGGCGTTCAAAGACTTGCTCAAAGGCTGGGGAAAGCAGCACGACCTGGTGTTCATTCCTGAATACAAGCTTGACTCGGCCACCAAAGACACTCGCTTCGTCGATGGCGCCTTGCTGCACGAGCTGCGCGTGCCCTTCGGCTACTGGGAAGCCAAAGACGCGAAAGACAACCTCGACGCCGAGATCGAGTTCAAGTTCAAATGCGGCTACCCGCAAGACAACATCATTTTTGAAGACAGCACCGAAGCGGTGCTGATCCAGCACCGCCAAGAGGTGATGCGCTGCAGCGTGACCGATGTGCAGGCGTTGGAGAAGCTGCTCAAGCTCTTCTTCAGTTTTGAGCGCGCCGAGATTGCAGACTTTCGCAAAGCGGTGGCGCAGTTCAAGACCGACCTGCCTGCAGTGCTGGAAGCACTGCGCTCGATGATCGCCCGTGAGCACGCGGCCAATGCAGCGTTTGCCAAGGCCTCGCGGAAATTCTTGAAGCACGCCCAGGAAGCCATCAACCCCGAGCTGACCGAAGCCGATGTGCGCGAGATGCTCATCCAGCACATCCTCACCGAAGAGATTTTCTCCAAGGTGTTTGACAGCGAATTCCACCGCGACAACAACGTGGCCCGCGAGCTCTACAAGCTTGAAGAAACGTTCTTCATCGGCGGCCTGAAGAAAAGCACCCTGAAAGGTCTGGAGGCCTATTACGCCGCCATACGCGCCGCAGATCGGCGAGCACGCATGTCTCGGAACGCCGCAAGGGCGCTGAACTCGTCGAGGTCGAGTGGCGCCACGAGAAAGTCGTCGGGGTGGATGGCTTCGATGCCGTAAGGCTTCAAGATCTCTGCGGGGAAGTCTTTGAGGTTCGACGTGACGATGCAATCGGCATCACCTGCGATGGCTGCTGCCAGCACGTGTACATCACCATGGTCGGGCAAGCGCAGGCTGGGTGAGATGGCTTGCCAGGCAAGGTCTGAGACCTGCCAATCGGGCAAGGCCGCGCGCATGCCATCACGCCCCGAGCTGCAAGCGGCCTTGCAGCTCGGGGCGCGCGCGTTCGAGGTTGCGCACCCACTCGTCTTCAATAGCGGTGGTCCTCTTGGCTGCATAGAGGCCAGCCACGGCCAGGCTCATCAACGAGTCGGCAACGCTCACGGGGTACAAGACGCATGCGTCAAGCACAGCCGTGAAACGCGCGTGACCCGCCACTCCAGTAGTCCAACCCGAGTTCGGCTGTGTTATCGGCCGCCCGCTGCAGAGCCTGTTTCTGCTGTGCGTGCATCTCCTGGGCGTACTGCATCAAGTCTTCGAACGCGACCCGGCGATGGCTGCCGACTTTGCGGTGAGGCAGGCGGCCTTCCTCAATTTCCTTGATGACGAAAGGCCGGGAGACGTTGAGGAAGTTTGCGGCCTCCATCGTGGACATTTCGCGCCCAGCCGGCATGACGGAAAAGGACTGGCGCTCGCTCAAGGCGCCCAGCACTTCGGCAATGAAGCGCAGGGTTTTGGTGGGCACAGAGATGGAGGGTGCGTCACCGGTGTCGCTGGTCAGCGTGATTGCGGCGGCGCGTGAATGGTCGAGCGATTCGACGATGAAGCGTTGTGCGATGCGGGCCATTTCCGCTTCTTCGCCGGTCATGTCTGGTGGTGCCAGTTTTCGGATTCGTTGCAGAGCGGAAACAAGTGCAGTGGGAATTGTCCACAAGTCATGCACTCTCTGTCCACAGAGTTGCCCACACCCGCCCGCCCGTGGGCTCAGCGCAATAGCGGCTTCAGGTAACGCCCGGTGTAGCTCGCGCGATTGGCCGCCACCTCTTCGGGCGTGCCCACCGCCACCACGGTGCCGCCGCCAGCGCCGCCTTCGGGGCCCATGTCGATCAGCCAGTCGGCGGTCTTGATCACGTCGAGGTTGTGCTCGATCACCACGATGGTGTTGCCGGCATCCCGCAACTGGTGCAGCACGCGCAGCAGCAGGTCGATGTCGGCGAAGTGCAGGCCGGTGGTGGGTTCATCCAAT
>JACMKW010000393.1 GCA_014379885.1 Rhizobacter sp. | reverse complement strand
CACCGCGGGCAGGCGGCTGCCGTCTAAGCGGAGGAACGTCAGCTCGTAAATGTCTTCGAAACCGCGGGAGGCCATGAACACAAAGGCTACGAATCCTGGCGCGATCGTCGTCGAGAGTTCGAGGCTCAGCGCGCGAGCCCGGGCGACGATTTCTTCTGAATCGGAGATGTCGGCCGGGGTGATCTTGTTCACCACATCGGCGGCGGCGTAACCGAGCATGCGTTCGGCGCCCACGTTGAAGATCTGGATGACCCCCTTGGCGTCGGTTGCGATGCTCGAAAAACTGGCGCTGTTGAAGATCGCGCGCTGCAGCGCCCCGGCCTTGAGGAGCGCCTCCTCGGCTTGTTTGCGGGCGGTGTTGTCGGTGCCGATCAGCAGGTAGCCAATGATTTCGTCTTGTGCGTCGCGAAGGGCGGTAACTGACACGACGGCCGGCAAGCGGCTGCCGTCTTTGCGGATATAGGTCAGCTCGTAAATGTCTTCGATGCCACGCGAAGCTTTGAACGCCAGGGCTTCGAACCCGGGTGCGATGCAGACCCCCAGTTCAACGCTGAGTGCGTTGGCTCGCGCTATCAGTTCTTGCGGATCGGAGATGTCGGCCGGTGTGATCTTGTTCAACACATCCGCGGCGCAATAACCCAGCATGCGTGCAGCACCGACGTTGAATATCTGGATGACACCCTTCGCGTCGGTGGCAATGCTGGAGAAATTGGCGCTGTTGAAAATCGCGCTCTGCAGCGTGCCCGTGCGCAGCAGTGCCTCTTGCTGCCGAACCTCGGTGACGTAGTCCAGGGTCCCAACAGCGGGATCCACGATGAAGGGGGAAGGAATCTGCGGGGTCATAGACAGTCTTCTTAAGCTGCAACTACCTCGCGAATCGCGCGACTGACGGTGCCTGCCCGCAGCTCACCCCCGGGTTATACGCTGATGTATCGAAACGTGTTGTCGTGGCCCGCGCCGCGCGCCCGTTGCATCATTCACGCTGGCGCGAAGGCGCGTCGTGAAAACCCCGCGATGGCAAGTTGTCGCTAGCGCTTCTTAACCGGCCGCACCCAGCCAGCGATCGAAACCTGCTTGCCGCGTGCCACCGCCAGGTCACCGGCCGCCACGTTCTTGCTGATGGTCGAGCCACCACCGATGGTGGCGCCCTCGCCCAGCGTGACCGGTGCAATCAGCACCGAGTTGCTGCCCACGTGAACGTCGTTGCCAATCACCGTGCGATGTTTGTTGGCGCCGTCGTAGTTGGCGGTGATGCTGCCGGCGCCGTAGTTCACCCGTTCGCCCACCGTGGCGTCGCCCAGGTAGGCCAGGTGGTTGGCCTTGGCCCCGCGCGCCAGCGTGGAGTTCTTCACTTCGACGAAGTTGCCGATGTGCACGTCTTCGGCCAGCTCGGCGCCGGGGCGCAGGCGTGCAAACGGGCCGATCGACGAGCCGGCGCCGATGCTCACGCCTTGCGGGCTTTCACCGATACCGCCGTCGATGTGGGTGAAGGGGTGGATCACCACGTTGTCGGCAATGCGCGCGTTGCGGATCACGCAGTTCGCGCCCACACGCACACCGCTGCCCAGGTTCACCTGGCCTTCGAAGATGCAGTTGACGTCGATCTCCACATCGCTACCGCACTGCAGCTCGCCGCGCAGGTCGAAGCGCGCCGGGTCGGCCAGGCGCACACCGTCTTCCATCAAACGCTCGGCCTGCGCCCGCTGGTGGCGGCGCTCCAGGTCGGCCAGCTGCAGCGGGCTGTTCACACCCATCACCTCGGCTTCGCTGTTCGGCTGCGCGGCCACCACCGGCGTGCCATCGGCCACGGCCATGGCCACGATGTCGGTCAGGTAGTACTCGGCCTGCACGTTGTCGTTCTTGAGGTTCGCCAGCCAGCGTTTCAGCGCAGCGGTGGGCACGGCCATCATGCCGGTGTAGATCTCGCGGATCTGGCGTTGTTCGGGAGATGCGTCCTTGTGTTCGACGATCGCGCGCACTGCATTGCCTTGGCGCACGATGCGGCCATACCCGCTTGGGTCGTCGAGCTCAATCGTCAGCAGCGCGAGTTTGGTGCCGCCACAGGCGTCGACCAGAGCACGGGCGGTGTCGGCAGTGATAAGCGGCACATCGCCGTTCAAGATCAGCGTGGTGCCTTCGTTGTGCAGGGCCGGCACCGCCTGCTGCACTGCATGGCCGGTGCCCAGCTGCGGCATCTGTCGCACGAATTGCAGGTTCGGTGCCTGCACGGCGGCTTCAACCTGCTCGGCCCCGTGCCCGGTGATGGTGATGATGCGATCAGCCCCTAGCGATGCTGCGGCATGCAGCACGTGCTGCAATAGACTTCGCCCTGCGAGCTTGTGCAGTACCTTGGGGCAATTGGATTTCATGCGGGTGCCTTTGCCCGCGGCCATGATCACGATGTCGAGCGCCATGCAGATTCCCTTTTGGAAGTCCTTGATTATCGGTTGGCTGCTGGTCTGCGCCAGCCTGCTTTCGGGGTGTGGCGCAGTGCGCTTCGCCTACGGGCAGGGCCCTGATCTGTCGTACTGGTGGCTGGACGGTTACGCCGATTTCAACGACATCCAGACCCCGCGTGTGCGTGACGCCCTGAGCGACTGGTTCCGCTGGCACCGCGCCACCCAGTTGCCCGACTACGCCCAGTTTCTGGCCCGCGCCCAGGTGCAAGCGGCCGAGTCGGTGACGCCAGCCCAGGTGTGCCGCCTGTACGACGAGGCCCTGACCCGCATCGACCCGATGATCGAGCGCGCGCTGCCCGCTGCCGTGGACGCGGTGCAAAGCCTCACGCTCGCGCAGATCGTGCACATGGAGCGCAAGTACGCCAAGGTCAACGTCGAGTTCCGCGACGACTACCTGCAAAGCAACCCGGCCAAGCGCCTGCAAGAGTCGGTCAAGCGCGCCGTTGACCGCGCCGAGATGCTGTATGGCAGCCTCGACGCCACCCAGCTCGAACTGCTGACGCGCGCCATTGCGGCCTCGCCCTTCGATCCGCAGTTGTGGTTGAACGAGCGCATGCTGCGCCAGCAAGACGTGCTCAAGACCCTGCGCCGCCTGGTGACCGAGCGAGCGCCGGCCGACCAGACGCAAGCCGCACTGCGGGTGCTGGTGTTGCACGCGCAGCGCTCGCCGCGCGAGGTCTACCTCAGGTACCAGGAGCGCTTGTCACAGTACAACTGCAAATTAGCTGCGCAATTGCACAACGGCACCAGCCGTGAGCAGCGGCTGGCGGCGGTGAAGAAACTCAAGTCGTGGGAAGAAGACGCCCGTGCGCTGTCGGGCGACACGGTCAAGTCCCCGTAACAACGCGGCGGGCGCTCTTACTTGGGCAGCTGAATGGCCACCCGGCGCGGGTTGATGCCGTTGTGCGGAAAGTCTTTGGTCGCGGCCTGGAACATGGCGCCCATCAGCTGCGCGCCCCCGGCCGTGAGGCCATCGTTGCTGGCGCGGGCTTCGTACAGCGGCTGGTTGCTCTGCCGGTCGCGAATCAGCAGGGCCACTTCGCGGTCGTAGCGGGGGCTGTCGAAACTCATGCCAAAACCGGGGCCCCACAGCGGGCGGCCAAAGCGTGAGTAGTACATGCCGCCACGCCACCAGAACGGGTCGTCATAAGGGGCCCGGTCGGTGCGCGAAATGCGCGCTCCCACCTGCACCGTCACATCGGCGCCTTTGGCATCGTTGGTTTCAGTGAACCCCGCAGCTGCAAGCGCCGGCCGCGTCACCGCTTCAAGTTCAGCTTGCTCTTGCGCCCGGGCCTGCTGCGAGGGCAGGCGTTCGAAGGTGTAGGTGCCGGGTTTGCGCCCAGTGGGCCACTGGCTGTAGGTCGACACCTCGCTTTCCACCACGTTCAAGCCAGCGCAGGCCGTCAGGGCCGCCACCAGGCTTAGCAAGGCAACTGAAAAGGTTCGCATGTCGGCCTCCGTGAAAAACGGGCTCAGGGGAAAAGGCTCAGGGCGCCAGGAACTTGATCACCGTCTCTTGGCTCGGCGCACAACTGTCGTCGTCATCGAACGCCAGGTCACCCCCCGCATCGGGCACCCCGGTGGTTTTGAGTGTGGTGAAAGGGTAGAGGTTCCTGTCCATCATGTGCGACGGGGTGATGTTGCCCATGGCGGTGAACAGGTTGTCGATGCGGCCGGGAAAGCGCTTGTCCCAGTCGCGCAGCATCTGCTTGATCTGCACACGCTGCAGGTTTTCCTGGTTGCCACACAGCGTGCACGGGATGATGGGGAATGCGCGGTGCACAGCCCAGCGCTCCAGATCGGTTTCAGCCACATAGGCCAGCGGGCGGATCACGATGTTCTTGCCGTCGTCGCTCATGAGCTTGGGCGGCATGCCCTTCATGCGGCTGCCGAAGAACATGTTCATCAGCAGGGTCTGCAGGATGTCGTCGCGGTGGTGGCCGAGGGCGATCTTGGTGGCGCCCAGTTCGCCGGCCACCCGGTACAGGATGCCGCGGCGCAGCCGCGAGCACAGGCTGCACATGGTCTTGCCCGGCGCGATCTTGTCCTTGACGATGGAGTAGGTGTCCTGGTTCTCGATGTGGAACGCAACGCCACGGCTTTTCAGGTACTCCGGCAGGATGTGCTCCGGAAAATCCGGCTGCTTCTGGTCGAGGTTGACCGCCACCAGCGAGAAGTCGATGGGCGCGCGCTGCTGCATGTTGAGCAGGATGTCGAGCAGGGCATAGCTGTCCTTGCCGCCCGACATGCACACCATCACCTTGTCGCCTTCTTCGATCATGTTGAAGTCGGAGATCGCCTGGCCGGCCAGCCGGTGCAGGCGCTTCGAGAGCTTGTTGGTCTCGAACGCCGCCTTGGCCAGCACGTCATGTTCGGTGGGGGCATTCATCACAGATCCTTCTTCAGTCCGAACACTTCACAGCCGACGGACTCGCAATCGGGGTACACATCGGGTTTTTCGGTCGACACCCGCGCCGCCTTGACCCGGGGGTGGCCGAGCATCAGCGCCAGCACCTCGTCGCACAGGGT
>JACMKW010000392.1 GCA_014379885.1 Rhizobacter sp. | reverse complement strand
GCTGATGGTCCATTGCCAGCGGCGTGCAAGGTTGTTGTCGGACGTGGCGCCGGCGTCTTTCAACACACCCAGCACATCGTCGCTGTCGAGGATGCTGAACTGCGGCTTCAGGCCCAGGCGCTCACCCTCGGCGCGCAAGATGCGCACGCCCAGCGAGTGAAAGGTGCTCACCACCAGGTGCTTGGCCGCGCGTGCGCCGATCAGCGCCTTGGCGCGTTCGCGCATTTCCTGCGCTGCCTTGTTGGTGAAGGTGATGGCGGCGATCTGCCCCGGCGCGTAACCCGCTTCGAGCAGGCGCGCGATCTTGTGGGTGATGACGCGTGTCTTGCCCGAGCCGGCGCCGGCCAGCACGAGGCAGGGGCCGTCGAGGTGATGCACGGCTTGCATCTGAGCGGAGTTGAGGGTGTCGGCCATGTGTTGTGTGCCCCAAGGCAACCGCAGGCGGTTGCCGCCCCCCGAGGGGAGCGAGAACCTTGGGGCGGCCCGGCGGTTCTCTTTTCAAGAAGGCTGCGCATGATAGTCAGTGCCTTGTCAGCGGGCCTTTACGTTGCTGTGGTAAACCGCCTGCCCATGAGCCTACTGATGACCACTCGCCGCCAAGTTCTCAGCCTCTGCGTGGGTGCGGCGCTCACACCGCTGTTCGTGCGCCACGCCTTGGCCGCCGACGTGCCGCGCTTCGCGCTTGGCATTGCCTCGGGCCACCCACGCGCCGATCGGTTGGTGCTCTGGACGCGTCTCACCGGCGAGGCCTTGCCCACCAAGGTGGATGTGCGCTGGGAGCTTGCACTCGATGAAGCGTTCACCAAAATCGCCGCCAGCGGCACCGAAGTGGCCGAGGCCACCTGGGCGCACAGCGTGCATGCCGAGCCGGTGGGCTTGCAGCCAGCACGCTGGTACTGGTACCGCTTTACCGCGCTCGGCCAGCAAAGCGCGGTGGGCCGCACCCGCACTGCGCCGGCTGCTGGTGATGAGACGAGCGCGCTGCGCTTCAGCATTGCCAGTTGCCAACGCTGGGACCATGGCCACTTTGCTGCCTGGCGCCACATGGCCACCCAAGACCTCGACCTGGTGCTGTTTCTCGGCGACTACATCTACGAATACGCCTCGCCCCCGGTGGCATTGCGTTACCACGAGGGCACCGCCACGCAGACGCTCGACGACTACCGCAACCGCTACGCGCAATACAAGAGTGACCCGGCCTTGCAGGCGGCCCATGCGATGGCGCCGTGGGTCACCGTGTGGGACGACCACGAGATCGAGAACGACTACGCCGATGGCCGGCCCCAAGGCGGGCCCGACCCGTTTTTCGCCGCGCGCCGCAAGGCAGCCACCCAGGCCTATTGGGAGCACATGCCGTTTCCGAAATCGATGCGCCCACGCGGCACCGACATGCGCATCTACGACCACTACGACTGGGGCACGCTGGCGCGCATCCACACGCTCGACGACCGCCAATACCGCGACGTGCAAGCCTGCCCGCGGCCCGGCCGCAACGGCTCGAACACGGTGCCGCTCAAGGAGTGCTCCGATTTGCTCGACCCCAAACGCTCGCTGCTCGGCGCCGACCAGGAGCGCTGGCTGGCACAAGGGTGGGACGCGCAACGCCCCTGGAACCTGCTGGCGCAACAAACGCTGATGGCGCGCGCTTCGTGGACCGACCCCGCGCAAGGCGGCACCTACTGGACCGATGGTTGGGACGGTTATGCCCCCTCACGCAATCGCCTGCTCGCGCAGGTTGCCGAGCGCAAGCTGCCGGGTGTGGTGGTGCTGGGTGGCGACGTGCATGCGCACTACGTGGCCGACCTCAAGGCCGACTACGACAACGCCAAGGCGCCGGTGATCGCCACCGAGTTCTGCGGCACTTCGATCAGCAGCAATGGGCTGGCGCAGTCACGCGTCGATGCGATGCGCCCGTTCAACCCGCACCTTCATTACGCGCGCGCCGATCAGCGTGGCTACATGGGCTTCACGCTCAGCCCCAAGCGGCTGGACGTAACGCTGTTCGCGGTGCTCGACCCGAAAGACGCCGCCTCGGCCGTCAACACGGCGGCGCGTTTCAGTGTGGAAGTTGGCAAGCCAGGCGCACAGCCCGCCTGAACCCCCGCTTCGAGGGAGCGACAAAGTCACGCGCGGTTGAAGCGCGGTGTCGCTGTGCGGGTTAGAGAGCTCTCTCTTTCGCTTGCCGGCAGGCAAGCTCCGATACTGCTCGGCTGCCTTCACTCACCTGTGTCGGCAGCCGAGCCCGGCTCTCCGCAACCCGCGGGGTTTCCGGGCTCACCTACGAACGGCCACCACACCATGAGCTTCCTGAACCGCTGTCTTGTCGCGATCTCCGGTGCACCAGCACGCCGTTCGTTTGCCCAGACCCGCGCGGGTGAAACCTTGCTGGAGCTGAAGGCCATGTGCCTGGAGCTGATCGCCGACGTGGCCGCTGGCCATCGGCAAAACGCCGACAACGCGATCCGCGATGCGCGCCACCCGCACGATGTGTGGAACATCCGCTCGGCACTGTTCGGCAGCATCGCGCTCTCGTTTGGCGAACGTGTGGCGCGTGAGCGCCTGGCGCGGCTGGATGCGTTGTTGGGCTGAATACAGGAGCTACCGCTCGGGCTGTGCTTGTGTTCCGTTCGCCTCTTGAAAGGGAGGCCGCGCCGTGCACTTCGCACCCTTCGACAGGCTCAGGGCGAACGGAAGTGGACGGGGCGCTGAGGGCGGAGGCTGCCTGAGGAACCTCATCGGTCAGGCCCGGCTCGTTGTGAGCCTTGCGATACTCGCCGGCCATGCAGGCGATTCTTGCCGTCACCGTTCCCTTCTTCGCACTGGTGCTGTGCGGCTACCTCGCCGCGCAGCGCCGTGTGCTCCCCGAAGCGGCCATCCCGGGGCTGAACGCCTTCGTGCTGTTCTTCGCGCTGCCCTGCATGCTGTTCCGCTTTGGCGCGAGCATGCCGTTCGCGCAGCTGATCAACCCCTCGCTGATCGCGGTGTATGCGTTGTGTGCGCTGCTGGTGGTGTTCTTCACCATCGCCGTCACGCTGCGCCGGGCCGAATCACAAAAGGGTGTGGACATGAAAAACGCCGCCTTCGGTGCGCTGGTCGCAGCCTTTCCGAACAGCGGCTTCATGGGCGTGCCGCTGCTGGTGGCTTTGCTGGGTGAGCGCGCGGCCGGGCCGGTGATCGGCACGGTGCTGGTCGATCTGTTCCTCACCAGCTCGCTGTGCATTGCACTGGCGCAGGCGGCGGATGCGTCCAAGGGGGGTGCGGTGTGGCGCTCGCTGCGCGGGGCGATGAGCAACCCGCTGCCCTGGGCCATCGGCCTCGGCGCGGCGCTCGCGGCCAGTGGCCAGCAACTGCCCGCACCCATCGCGCAAATCATCAAGATGTTGGGCGACGCGGCCACACCGGTGGCGCTGTTCACCATTGGCGCGGTGCTGTGGCGAGCCGGCCAGCATGTGCACACGCGCACGCCGTTGCCGCAGTACCTGCCGGTCGCGTTGATCAAGCTCTTCGTGCACCCGCTGCTGGTGTTGAGCGTGGGCTTGCTGCTGCGTGCGGCTGGTGCGCCGGTGCCCGAGTTCGGCCTGAGTGTGCTGATGCTGGCTGCCGCGCTGCCGAGCGCAAGCAATGTGTCGCTGCTGGCCGAGCGATATGGCGCTGACAACGGGCGGGTGGCACGCATCATCATGGCCAGCACGGTGCTGGCCTTCGTTACCTTCTCACTGCTCGCGTGGGGCCTGGGTATTCAAGCCAACTGACCGCAAGCCAACTGACGGCACGCCGCCTGACAGCACCGCGGCGCACACCAGGCGCTCCATCTCGGCCGCCCACTGCTGCATCTGCGCATCATCCAGCCCCACCAGCATCGCGTAGCGGCGCCCGCCCCAGAGGGCCAGATGCAGGGCACGCACCGTGTCGGCAGACGGGCGCTGCGGCAGGTCGGTGCAGGCATCGAACACCCGCTGCCACATCGCGGCCAGTTCTTCATTGGCGCGCCGCTGGTGCTTGGGTTCTGCGACCAGCGGCTCCAGCTTGAGCATGTCGGGATGGAACCACGCCAACGGCGGGTTGTGCACACCGCAGACCATGTGCACCAGGCAGTGGATGCGCTCCTGCCACGTCAGGCCAGCCCGGTGCACGGCCTGCTCGTCCACTGCATGCATCAGAGTCTCCATGCAGTAGCGCACATAGCCCGACTGCAACGCCGTCTTGCTGGGAAAGTAGTCGTACAGCGTGCCCACCGCGATGCCGGCTTCGAGTGCCACCGAGCGGGTGGTCAGGCGGCCCCAGCCGTCGCGCTGCCAAATCCGAACAAAGGCGTCAAAGATGGCTTGCACCGTGGCCTTGGCGCGGGCTTGTGTGGGCCGCTTGAGGGGCTTGGCCTTGGCAACCGGGCTCAAAGGGGTCATGGGCTCAGTATCCGAACCCGCTCATGCCGGCGTCGCCCTACAGTTTTGCACCTCGACATCTTCATCACGAAGGAGCACGGCCATGGCTATTTTGATCACGTTGCAAACCGACAAGACCGAACTCAATCGCACCCGCATCTCCACCGCGCCGCTGGCTGCGCTGAAACCAGGAGAGGCCTTGCTCAGGATCGACCGCCTCGCTGTGACGGCCAACAATATCACCTACGCCGCGTTCGGCGATGTGCCGCACCTGCGTTACTGGAGCTTCTTTCCCACCCATGACGAAGGCTTCGGCCACATGCCGGCCTGGGGCTTTGCCGACGTGGTCTTGTCGACCGTGGAGGGCGTTGAAGTGGGCGAGCGTTTCTATGGGTTCTGGCCGATCGCAAGCCACCTGGTGGTGCAGCCCGTGCGTGTGAGCGAGCGTGGTTTCTACGACGGCACTCCCCACCGACTGGAGCTGACCTCGGCCTACAACCAGTACCAGCGCACGAATACCGATGCGGCCTATCGCAAGGCCGACGAAAACTTTCAGATGCTGCTTCGCCCGCTGTTCATCACCTCGTTCATGCTGGCCGACTTTCTGCAAGACAACGGCTTCTTCGGCGCCAGCCAGGTGGTGGTGTCGAGTGCGTCGAGCAAGACGGCTTACGGCACGGCTTTTTGCCTGCAAGACGTGCCGGGCGTTGCCGTGGTGGGCATCACCTCGCCGGGCAACCGGGCTTTTGTCGACGGCCTGGGCTGCTACCAGCGCAGCGTGAATTACGACGCATTGGAGTCCCTTGACCCGACGGCGCCCACGCTGTACGTGGATTTCTCAGGCGACACCACGCTGCGTCGGCGTGTGCATGAGCACTTCGGTGCCTCGCTGGTGCACGATTGCTACGCCGGCTCGGCGCAATCGCACGACCACCTCAGCAAAGATGAGCAAGCGCTGCCAGGCCCGAAGCCGGCGCCTTACTTTGCGCCGTACCAGATCAAGAAGCGCAACGCCGATTGGGGCGCGGCCGAAGTCACGCGCCGCTTCAACGAAGCGCAACTCGCTTTTATTCGCCGCGTGAGCGACGCGCAAAAACCGTGGATGCAGGTGAAGGAGCACACCGGCTTCGGTGACGCGCAGCAGTTGATCGATGCGGTGGTCGCAGGCCGCACCGACCCGAAACAAGGGCACGTGGTGGTGCTGAACTGACGTCTGTCACTCCCGCCCGGGCGAAGCCCGGCCTGTCCTGAGGTATCGAAGGGCGGGAATGACGCGCCAAGCCTCTACGGCTGCATGCACAGGCAGTGCGTGATCGCGGCAAACGGCTTGCGTGCGTTGGTCATCTCGACCAGCCAGCCCAGCTCTTGCCGCGCTTCTTGCACCACTTGGTTCGGCACGCCGATGGGCTTGAGCTGCAGATCGAATTGCGCGGCCAGCGCCTGGCTTGCCTTCGCGCCCAGCAGTTGCAACAGCCGCTCGGCGCGCCCCGCTTCGGGCTGGAGGTAGACCACCCGCGCGTCGTCGGGCAGCTTGGCACGCGTGGTGGCCGACTTGAGCGCCTCGCGGTAACCGCCCAGCGTGTCGATCAAGCCACGCTCCTTGGCCTGTGCACCGGTCCACACGCGGCCTTGTGCCACCGCATCAATCTTGTCGGGTGTGGTCTTGCGTGCCTGGGCCACACGGGTGGTGAAGTCGCTGTAGATCTGGTTGATGGCGGTTTGCAGCAGCTCGGTGAAGCGCGGGTCGGGCGGCAGGCGTGGGTCGCCGGCGCCGGCCAGCCAGGTGGTGGTGGTGCCGGCGGTGTGCACGCCGATCTTCTCCAGCGCCTTGTCGGCGCTGGGCAGCAGTGCAAACACGCCGATCGAGCCGGTGATGGTGCCGGGGTCGGCCATCACTTCGTCAGACGCCATCGAAACCCAGTAACCACCCGAGGCGGCCACGTCGCCCATCGACACCACCACTGGCTTGCCGGCAGCGCGCGTGAGCTCCAGTTCGCGGCGAATCAGCTCGGAGCCGAACACCGCGCCGCCGGGTGAGTTGACGCGCAGCACCAGCGCCTTGATGGACTTGTCGTCACGTGCCTTGCGGATGAGTTCGGCGGTGGAGGAACCACCCACCGTGCCGGCCGGTGCGCCGCCGTCGATGATCTCGCCCTCGGCCACCACCACGCCGACGGCGTCACCGATGAACTGGGGCTTTTGCCGCGCCAGGTAGGCATCGAATGAAACCTGGCGGAAGGTCTTGCCCTCGGCGTCTTTGGCGCCGCGCTCGATCATCATCTGGCGCAACTCGTCCTTGGTCTTGAGGCCGTCGACCAGCTTGCTGGCGAGCGACAGCTTGGCCGGGTCGCCACCGGCTGCGGCCAGGCGCTGCGGCAGCTCGTTGATCATCGCCATCACGCTGCCGGCGGGCAGCTTTCGCGCCTTTTCCACGCCCTCGGTGTAGGTGCCCCACAGCGCGTTGTAGAGAAAGGCGTTGGCCTCAACCGACTCGGCCGAAGGCCCGTTCGATGTGAAGGTTTCGCCGAAGCTCTTGTAGGTGCCCACGCGCACCAGGTTGACGGTGACGCCGACCTTGTCGAGCGCGTCGCGGTAGTAGTTCTGGTAGCGCCCGAAGCCCTGCATGAACACCATGCCCATCGGGTGCACAAACACCTCGTTCGCTTGTGCGGCCAGGTAGTACTGGCGCTGGTCATAGGCGCTGCCCCAGGCCACCACCTGCTTGCCACTGGCGCGAAAGCGCTGCAGTGCGGCTGCCACTTCGCGCAGCCCGGCCAGGCCACCGCCCTTGAACTCGTCGAGCACCAGCACGGCACGGGTGATCTTCGGGTCTTTGGTGGCGGCGTCGAGCACGCTGAGCACGTCACGCAGTTGCGTGCTGCGGGGAGCATCGCCGGCCAACTGGGCCAGGGCTGCGTCGCGTATGCCGGCCGGGTGCTGCTCGACCAGCGGGCCGCGCAGGTTCAGCACCAGCGCCGTGTTGTCTTCGAGCTTGGGTGGGCCACTGGTGGCGATGGCCACGACCACCACCACGAGGATCAGCAGGAAGACGAGATTGAAGAGCGTGCGGCGTGTGGCATCAAGCAGCCACCAGAAGCGGCCGAACCAGCGGCGTGTCGTGGCGAATCGGGTAGCGGGCATCTCGGCTCCTGGCGCAATCGGGCAATGAGAGTTGCACTGTATCGCCCGCGGCTGAGCGTGCTTCGTGGCGGCGCTGGGCGCGGACCATCATGCTGGCGAAGTTCAGAGGGTGCGGGCGGGGTTCCATGGTGTTCGGCTGGCGAGCGTGAGGTCGATGCAGCGGACTGTCGCGGCGGCCGCTTTTCCCCGACAGCGCGCCGCGACGAAACCCCGCTGCCATGGCGCGAAGTGCTGCTCGCCGTGAGCGAACTGTCGCGTCCGGCAGGCCGCTCGTAAAACCCACGACGGCGGCCTGTTTTCCTACAGACGAGGGCAGGGCAGCGGCGTACTATTTTTTCGGGCCACAGCTCCCTCCTCCCTCCCTCCCTGAATGCTGTGGTTCATTTAGCGGGCCGCGCGTGAGCGCAGCCCGCTTTTCTTTGCCTGTCCCTGCCGCACATGATCGGTCGGGTTTCCCCCGCAATCGCGTGCCCAAATGCCGCCGATTCGGGCGTGCCGGCCACTTTGCCCTGTGCAAAGTGCCCAAGTCCGCCCGCTTTGCGTCCGATCTACCGGCACTGAGCTCTGCCTTGGCCCTACAGTGCATCTCGCACACCGGGTTGGGCCGGATGGAAAGCACAGAAACCCCTGACATGGCAGCCCTGCAGCAGCCCCTGCCGCACGACGATGGCCCCCACGGCAACGTAGATGAAGTGCTGTCTCAAAGCGACCGCACGCGCGTTGTGCGCCGCCGCATGGGGGGTGGCGAGAGGCTGATCCTGAAGCAGGGTTTCGGTGCCGATGCGATCCGCCGGATGCGCCACGAGGCCGCGATGCTGCAGCGCCTGGCCACGGTCGACGGCGTGTCGCGGCTGCTGGGCATCGACACCGGGCCCGACACGCTCGCCCTGCAAGACGACGGTGGCGTGGCGCTCACGCAGGTGTTGCGCCAAGAGCGCCTGGACGTCACCACCGTGCTGCAGATCGGCCTGCAACTGGCCCGCACGCTGGCCGCGGTGCACCGCCACGGCGTGGTGCACAAAGACATCAACCCCGGCAACATCGTGCTGGTCGGCCGCATGCGCCGGCCGGTGTTGATCGACTTCGACATTGCCAGCAGCTTTGCCGAAGAAGCCCCGGGCTTCACCCACCAGAGCGAGATCGCCGGCACGCTCAGCTACATCGCCCCCGAACAGACCGGCCGCACCGGCCGCACGGTGGATCAGCGCGCCGACCTCTACGGCCTGGGCGCCACGCTGTATGAAATGCTCACCGGCCGCACGCTCTTCGAAGGCACCGACGCACTGCAGCTGATTCACGACCACCTGGTGCGTGTGCCGGTGCCGCCGGCGACACGGCAACCCGGTGTGCCGCAGCCGCTGTCAGACATCGTGATGCACCTGCTGGAGAAAGAGTCTGACCGGCGCTACCAGAGCGCCGAGGGCCTGGCCAACGACCTGGCGCGCCTGATCGAACGCCTGGCGCGCGGTGACACCCAGCCGTTTGTGCTGGGTGAGCACGACTTTGCGGCCCGGCTGTCGGCGCCGTCGCGGCTGGTGGGGCGCGAGGCCGAGCGGGCCGCACTGCAAGAAGTGTTCGAGAAGGCCTTGCGCGGCGAAGCGCGCGCGGTGCTCGTGGCTGGCTCGCCGGGGGTGGGCAAGACGGCGCTCATCAACGAACTGCGGCCCATGGTCACCGCACGCCGTGGCTGGTTCGTGGCCGGCAAGTTCGACCAATGCCGCCGCGACGTGGCCGCCAGCGCCGTGTTGCAGGCCATGCGTTCGCTGGGGCGGTTGCTGTTGTCGCAACCTGAGAGCGAGCTGGTGACCGTGCGGGCCGAGCTGCTGCACTCGCTGGGGCTGAACGCCGGCCTGGTGGCGGGTGTGCTGCCCGAATTTGCGGCCCTGCTGGGTGTGGCACCCGAGGTCGCAGGCGGCGACCCGCTGGTGGCCGAGGCGCGCCTGTACCAGGCCGGGGTGGCGTTGATGCGCGCCATCGCCTCACCTGCACGGCCGGTGGTGATGGTGATCGACGACTTGCAATGGGCCGGCGCCGGCTCGGTGAAATTTTTTGACGCGCTGCTCGCCGACGACGGCCTGAGCGGCTTGCTGCTGGTGGGCGCCTACCGCGAAGCCGAGGTCGATGCCGCCCACCCGCTCACCCCCATGCTCGAACGCTGGGAGCGCCAGGGCATGGCGCCGGTGCGCCTGGCCTTGCGCAACCTGGCACCGGCCGACCTGGGTGTGCTGTTGCAAGAAATGCTGCGCCTGCCACGCGAGGATGCACAACGCCTGGCACAGGCTGTGGGGGCCCGCACGGGCGGCAACCCGTTCGACACGGTGGAGCTGGTCAACGCGCTGCGGCACGACGGTGCCCTGGTGCTCAGCGAACAAGGCTGGCGCTGGGATGCCGCCGCGATTCGCCGCCATGTGGGCCAGGGTGAGGTGGTTGACCTGCTGAGCCGGCGCATGGACCGATTGCCGGCCCAGTCGCGGCTGCTGCTGGAAACCATGGCCTGCCTGTCGGGCGAGGTGGAGCTGAGCTTGTTGCGGGCGGCCACCGGTTTGTCGGCCGACGAACTTGAAGCACGGGCCGCCCCGGCGCTGGAAGACGGCCTGCTCGTCATGGAGCGCGCCGGCAGCGAGCTGGCCGCCGTGCGCTTTCGCCACGACCGGGTTCAACAGGCCGCCTATTCCCGCCTGGACACGGCCGCACAACGCGGCCAGCACCTGGCCCTGGGCCGCAGCCTCATCGCGCAGGGCGTGTGGGAGGGCATTGCGGCCGAGCAGTACCTGCTGGTTGCCGCCGATCTGCGAGAGCCGGCCGAGTGCCGCCGCGCCGCTGCTCTGTTCGAGACCTCGGCCTTGCAGGTGGTGCGCATCAACTACACGCTCGCCGAGCGCTTCTTTGCAGCCGCCATCGGGCTGTTGATGCGGGTGGAGAGCCCAGCCGACCAGCCGAGACTGCTGTCGCTGCGCACCCACCACGTGGGCACGCTGTACTGCCTGGGCCGCCATGACGACCTGGACGCCGTCTACCGCGAGATCGAAACCCGCTGCACCGACCCCCTGTTGCTGAGCGAAGCCGCCGGCCTGCGCCTGACCAGCCTCACCAGCCGCGGCCGCCAGGCCGAGGCGGTGGAGCTTGGGCTGGGCTTGCTGCAGCGGCTCACCCCGCAGGCCGATGCGCAGGCCGTGGCACGCAGTGCCAGCGAAACCTGGCAGGCCTTGGTGCAGTGGGTGGATGACCTCGACCTGGCCGCCGAGTTGCAGCGCCCCGAGGTCACCGACCCGCATGTGCTGGCGGCCGCCAACCTGCTGCACCGCCTTGGGCCGCCTGCCTATTTTTGCGGGCCGGCGGTGCTGGCGCGTGTGGTGTTCGAGGGGCAGCGGCTGTGGGAGATGCACGGCCCCAGCCCCGGCTTGATAAGCCCCATCGGCCTGGCCCCCGTGGTGACGATTGCCCTGCACCGCGACTACCGCACCGGTTACCGGCTGGTGCGCCACGCGCTGCACCTGGCCGAAGCACGTCGCTACGAGCCCTATGCCTCGCAACTGCGCAACACTTTCCCGACGTTCGCGCAACACTGGTTCGAGCCGCTGGAAAGTGGTTTGCGCGGGCTGCAGCAATCCCGCGAGGGGCTGCTCGCGGGCGGGTCGTTGATGACGGCCTCGTTCACTTACAGCGCTGCGCTGGTGCTGCTGGTCGACTGCAGCCCCTTGTTGTCAACCGTGGCGGCCGAGATCGCAGCCGCCAACGTCTTGGGGCAAAGGGCCGCTAACGCCCATGCCCTGGCCACCTTTGTCGCCTTCCGCCAGTTGCTGCGCGCGTTGCGCGGCGAGACCGAAGCGCCGGGCAGTTTTTCAGACGCCGGCTTCGACGAAGCCGCCCACCTGGCCGGCCCGGGAGCCCACCCGGTGGCTGGCTCGGCTTACCACATCAACCGCGCGTTGGCAGCGGCGCTGTTTGGCGACCTGCCCCGCCTGGTCGAGCACGCTGCG
>JACMKW010000045.1 GCA_014379885.1 Rhizobacter sp. | reverse complement strand
GGCGAGTTACGACCTCTACTGGATCGCCGTTCATGCCGAGCACCGGGGCCGGGGCCTTGGCCGGCGGCTGGCATCGGAGGTCGAGCGACTCATCGCCGATCGTGGCGGCACGCGGGTCTATGCCGTGGCGCAACACCCGCAAGGCGACGACAGCCCGGCCGAACAGACACGCCGCGCCGCCGCACTGCTGGAGCTGGTGGTGCGCAAGTACGCCCCGCTGCCCGCCACCACCCTGACCTACCTCACACGGCTGCTGCGCTACGGCGCGCCGCACCTGGCGCTGCACACACAAGCCGCCATGCGCCTCGCGCGCGAGCACCTGGCCAGCGTGCAGCTCGACGGCACCACCTGGTACTGGCCGGCCGACGAGAACCCGGCCTCACGCCGCCACACACCTGACGAGCAGTTGCGCTTGCTCGCCCCCTTCGACCCGGTGGTGTGGGACCGCACACGCTTCGAGCTGCTGTGGGGCTGGACGTACAAGTTCGAGGCCTACACGCCGGCGCCGCAACGCAAGCTCGGCTACTACGCTTTGCCCATGTTGTGGGGTGATCGGGTGATCGGCTGGGGCAACGTGTCGGTGGCCGATGGGCGGGTGAAACACCAGCTCGGTTTTGCGGGCAAAGCGCCGCGCGAGGCACGCTATCGCGACGAGTTCGCCGCCGAGTTGGAGCGCATGCAGGTCTTTCTGGGCCTGCGTCACCCCTCGTGACGAGGCCTCACGGCTTTGCTCCTTGAGCAATGACAAGGTCTTTCTCTGGCGCGGAACGGGTGTCGGTGACAACGCCAACCCCATCTTTGACGAGATCGAGTTGCCGATCCAGATGCCGCGCAACACCAAGCTCACCAGGTTCAAAGAGCGCCAGATCGCGACCGCACCTTGAAACGCTTCAGGTTTCGCGACACGAACCCCAGCCTGTCGAAACTCTCGCACTGAGAGATCAGGCCGCGACGATCCGGTCGCCCACACGCCGCGCGGCTCCGCTGCCCACGAGCTCATCTGCCAAGGCTTGCGCCCACGCGCCGGCTGAGTCGAAACCTGCTCCGCCCAGGCCGCGCCATACCGAGTCGAACAATTGCGTGCGCGCCGCCCACTCGCGCAGCTGCGCAAGCGTCTCGCCCTGCACCTCCATCAGGTGGTAGCTGATCAGCACCTTGGCCGCGTAGCGGGCATGTCGCGGGGGTTCCTTGACGAAGGCAGCAAGGCGCGAACGGGCACGGGCCAAGGCCGCGGGCATGTCGCTGAACACAGCCCCATGCCCCGGCACCACCAGCGAGACCGGCAGGCGCTCGATCATGTCGAGCACCTCCCCCACGTCGTCAAAGGCCTGCTCACCTTCGAGTTCGGGGAAGACCACGCCGAAGCCGTTTTCCCACAAGGCGTCGGCCGAGATCAGCAGGCCTTGATCGGCATCGAACAGCACCACCGATTCCGGGTCGTGGCCCGGCGCGGCCAGTACCTCGAAGCGTCGGCCGCCGGCTTGCAGCACGTCGCCGGGTGACACGATGCCGTGCAGGTCGAAGCGCTCACAGCGCTGGCCGGTGGGCGTGTAGCTCAAGGCGTCTTCATCCCAGCGCCGCACCGCATCGGCCTGGCCGGGAGGCACAAACACGGGTGCGCCAAATGCGCGTTGCAGTGCCGCGTTGCCCCCGCAATGATCGGAATGCAAATGTGTGTTGACGATGCGCGCCAGTGGCTGGCCCTGCAGCGCATGCGACACCAAGGCCACGGTCTGCTCGGCGTGAGTCACATGCCCGCTGTCGATCAGCACCGCGCCAGGTTCGCCACCTTGCGGGTGAACGAGCACGTTGTTCGATGACAGCCAGCCGCGTTCGAGCACGGTGAGCCCTTGCAGCGCCGGGTGTTCGCGAAAATTCATGGGTGTTGCTCCTGCAATGGCAAGGCCTGCTGCCGCCACGCCAGCACGGCGCCCACCGCGAGCACCGCCGCCGATACAGCGAGCCCGCTGCGCAAGCCACCGGCACCATCGGCCAGCCAGCCGACCAAACTGGGCCCGACGATTTGCCCGGCCGCAAACACGACCGTGAACGCGGCGATGCCGCTCGGCCATGCGGCGGCAGGCAGGTTGTGCCGCACCAGCGCGGTGGTCGACGCCACGACCGACAGGAACACCCCGCCGAACAAGGCGCCCGACGCGAATACCGCCAGCGGATGCGCACTCAGCACAGGCAGCAGTGTGGCAATCGCCAGGAGCGCATTGAGCAGCGCCATCGGTTGCCCGCCGCGGTGGCGTTGCAGCACGCCGGCCCACAGCCACGACGACGCCACCACACCCACACCGAGCAAACCATAAAACGCAGTGATGAGTGCGCTGCTCAACTGCTGCTCGCGCAACAGCGTGACCACGAAGGTCATGTAGCCGATGTAGCCCAGGCCGAACAGAAAGTACGAGCCGAGTCCAAACGCAAAACGCGGCCAACCGAAGGCTGCTCGCGCACCAGCCGCGCTGCTGGCCGCGCCGAGGCCGCGCGTGACCCACCCGGTGATGGCAGTGGCGAGCAAAGCAAGCAAGCCCAGCGCCGCCCAGGCCCATTGCCAGGCGTGTGTGAATGGCAGCGCCACCAGCGGCGGCACCAACAAGGCCGAAGCGATGATGCCCAGGCCTGTGCCACCGTAGTAGATGCCGAGCACCAGGCCCGCAGGTGCACCCACCAGCCGTGCCGCCAGCACGCCGCCCGACACGAAAGTGGCGGCGCTGGCCACGCCCGTCAGCAGGCGCAATGCGTAGAGCAACTCGTCGGCCAGCACCAGGCCGTGCGCCACCAGCAACAGGGCCGAAGCCGCACCGCCGGCCAGCAGCAAGGGCCTCGCGCCCCAACGCGCCAGGCAACGCGGCGTGAGCACGGCGCCAACCAGGTAGCCGGCGGCGTTGGCGGTGTTCATCGCACCCGAGGTGAGGTAGCTCCAGCCGAGGTCAGCGCGCATGGCTGGCAAGAGCAGGCCATATGAAAAGCGCGCCAAGCCCAGCGACACGGCCGCGGCCAACGCCAGTGCGCAAGCCACCCCCAGCGTGGACGCGGTGCGAGACGAAGAGGTTTCAAGCATGCCGGTCCATTGTGCACAGCCGAGGTGCGCGCAGTTGTCCTACTTTCGCATTCGAAACAAGCTGATGCCGAAGATGCGCTGAACGCGGTCGAATACGTGCATGACTCAAATTTTCGACATCGACTGCCAGCTTGACTACCAAGTCAACGGCCTCGCCGACTTTCTCTTTCAGCTGCACGTGCTTGACGGCGTGGGCCAGCGCGTGCTCAACGAATCGATGGAGATCACGCCCGCGATTGCCATGCACACCTACCAAGACCCGAGCGTGGGCCACCGTTTCATGCGGCTGCAAGCCAGCGCGGGGCCCCTGACGGTGCACTACCGGGCCCGCGTGGAATGCACACCCACGCAGCGCGACATCAACGCACCCGAGATGGCGATTGCCGAGCTGCCCGACGAGGTGATGCACAACCTGATGCCCACGCGCTACTGCGAATCTGACTTGCTTTCGCACGCCGCGCAGAAACTCTTCGGCCAGCTGCCGCGCGGTTACTCGCGCGTGCAAGCCATTGCCGACTGGATCTACAACAACGTCGACTACCAAATAGGCACCAGCATTGCCACGACCACCGCCTGCGACGTGTTCCGTCAGCGGGCCGGTGTATGCCGCGACTTTTCGCATTTGGCCGTGACCTTCTGCCGGGCGCTCAACATTCCAGCGCGGTTGGTGGTGGGGTACTCGCGCTTCGACACCCCGCCGCCCGATTTCCATGCGGTGTTCGAGGCCTGGCTCGGCGGGCAGTGGGTGATGTTCGACGCCACACGCATGGCGCCGGTCGACGAGCTGGTGCGCATTGCCATGGGCCGCGACGCAAAAGACGTGGCCTTCGCCACCATCTTCGGGCCGGCCGTGATGACGAAGATGAACCCGCTCATCGACCTCGTGCCTGACCTCGCGCCAGCAGAGAACTCGCCACCTCAGCAAAGCCCTGCCCTCGCTCAGCCTGCGTGATGTAGGCCGGCCAGGTGTGCAGCTGCTTGGCAAATTGCATCAGGTTGGCCACGCCCACACTGAGCGGGAAGTGGCCAAACATCTGCTGGTCGTTGGTGGAGTCGCCCACGTAAACCCACTTCGCGGTCTCGCTGTCTAGCGCGCGGCCGAGCAGGCGTTGCACGATCCAGCGGGCGCCGGTCAGCTTGGTGTGCTCGCCGAACCAGCCGTTGATGTGGATGGAACTCACGGTGGCGTTCATGCCCTCTTGCTGCATCACCCGCACCACCTGGTCAATCTGCAACGGGCTGAGGTGCGCGAACTCGTTGTGGTCGATGGCAATGTCGGTCACGCGGCCCGGGCTGTCTTGCGACAGCGTGGCACCAGGCACCTCGCGGAGCACACGCTGCGCCACCGCGCGCAGGCGGTGGGCGTTGTGCTCGCGAGCGGGGGCGTCTTGGGCGTACTCCACACGCAGCGTGTCGCCTTCAGGGAACAAGGCCACGGCACCGTTCTCGGCCACGATGGCGTCGACAGGCCAGTCGCGTGCAAAGGGTTCGCTCCAGCCCATGGGGCGGCCGGTGATGGCGATGACGGGCACCTGCGCGCTGCGCAAATCAAGCAGGCCTTGCATCGCTTCTGGGGTGATGTGGCCTTCGGTCGTGAGTGTGTCGTCGATGTCGGTCAAGACACCGAGCACGGCATGCGCCTGTTCGAGCGGCAGCTCAGCCCAGGGCCGAGGGTGCTGGTGGGTGTTCATGCCGTGAAGTCTCGCCCATCGGTGACAGCCACACCCGCTGCTGCAAGCAGGGATACGGCTGCTGCGCGGGCCGACTGCGCCGCCTGCGGGTCGCCGCCACGCACCAGCGAGACGGCGATCGCACCTTCAAACAAGATGGCAAGCTGCTGCGCCAGCGCAGGCGCATCGGCCACCTTCAGTGCACGCAGCTGCGTCTCGAACTGCTGCAGCCGCCGTGCTTTCAGCGCCAGCGTGAGTGGCACCGCCGGGTGCTGGCGGTCCCCGCCCAATTCGGACACTGCATTGACGAACGGGCAGCCACGAAAGCGCTTGCTGCCGAACCAGCGCGCCAGCTCGTCGAACACGCCGAGGATCTGCCCCAGCGGTGGCCCTTCGGGCGCAGATACCGATTGGCCTCGCCGCGCCAGGTAGGCCGCAATCAACTCGTCCTTCGACGGAAAATGGTTGTAAAGCGTGCGCTTGCTGATGCCCGCTTCGGCCGCTACCGCATCCACACCGACGACATGAATGCCTTGGCTGTAAAACAGCCGGTCGGCCGCCGCCAGGATGCGCTCCTTCATCGGCGCGGGCACGCCCTGCGTCATGTTGCAAACGCCAGCGGCGGCTTGGGCCGGTGTGGCCGCGCAAGTGCAAACGCGGCCTGCACGATGCCGGCGCTCAGGCCCACGGCCGCACCGACTTGCCAGGCGAGGTTGTACGAACCGAGCGCGTCATAGATCAGCCCGCCGCCATACGCGCCGACGAAGCTGCCGAGTTGGTGGCTCATGAAGGCCACACCGCCCAGCATGGCCTGCCAGCGCACGCCGAAGGTTTCGCTGATGGAACCGGCCACCAACGGGCCCACGCCCAACCACAAGAAGCCCATGATGGCGGCGAACACCAACGTGCTGGTGGGCGTGGGAAACGAGGTGAAGTACCAGGCGATGCCGATGGAACGGAGGATGTAGATGCTGCCCAGCAGCAAGAGCTTGTTCCAGCGCCCTCCGGCCCAGCCAAAAAACAGACTGCCCAGCACGTTGAAGCCGCCAATCACGCCCAGGGCTTGCGCGCTCAGCATCGGGTCGAGCCCGCACAGGGCGAGGTACGAAGGCAGGTGCGTGGTCAGGAAGATGAGCTGCATGCCGCAGACGAAGTACGCGATCGTCATCACGACAAAAGGCGGGTGACGCAGCGCCTCACGGGTGATCTCACGCGCGCTCTTGTCGTCGCCGCCGGGTGAAGGTGGCATGGGCAGGTCGTCGGCGCGGCCTGCGTACCAGGCCGCCGGCAAGATGATGAGCGACAGAACGATGAACCCGTACAGCCCCACCCGCCAGCCCTCGGACTGCGCCAGCGCCTGGCCGAGCGGCGCCGCCATCAGCGCGCCCAGCGAACCGGCGGCTGAAATGATGCCGAGCACCGAGCTGCGCACCGCCGCCGACACCGAACGCGAGGCCACGGCCATCGCAAACGCGGGGCCGGTGAGTGCCATCGACGCGCCGATGGCCACCCCCGCACCCAGCAACACACTGACGAAGCCGTGCGCCGTGACCAGCAGCATCAAGCCCGCCACATACAACAGCGAGCCCGCCACCATCAAGCGCCGAAAGCCCAGCCGCACCGCCCAGGCGCCCGCGAGCGGCTGCAAAAAGCCCCAGACCAGGTTTTGCACCGCGATGGCCAGCGTGAAGTCAGACACCGAGATGCCGATGTCTTTGGTGAGCGGCGGCATGAAGATGCCCAGGCTCTGGCGCAAGCCCATGCTCAGGCTGAGCATCAGCGACGCGCCGATCAAGATGGGCAAGACAGGCCGCATGGCACGCAGGTTGTTCATCAGGGTCTCCGGGGGTGGCTGGCGCAGATTACACCGATCGGTGTAACGGCGTAGGTCACCCACGTGACAAGCCCCAGTGAGAAATACGGCATGGTGCAGGCGCACGGGCTGAACTACAATCCTCCCCACTTTCCGAGGAGCGTTGCAAGGCACCTTCTGACCACAGAGCGTGTGCCCCAGGCTCGGAAATCTATTTGCAACCGCGCTCACCCGCACGACTGGTCTTCGTGGGTGAGTTGATGAACTTTCCTCTGTTGATTGGCGCGCGGGTTCCTGTATCCATCGGAGCCTCACATGAACGCCGTTCTCAAACCCTCTCAAGACTACGCTGTGCGCGATCTCTCCCTTGCCGCCTGGGGCCGCAAGGAAATCCGAATCGCCGAAACCGAAATGCCCGGCCTGATGGCCATCCGTGAAGAGTTCACCAAGGGCCAGCCGCTCAAGGGTGCGCGCATCACCGGCAGCATCCACATGACCATTCAAACGGCCGTGCTGGTGGAAACACTGCAAGCCCTGGGCGCCAGCGTGCGCTGGGCCTCGTGCAACATCTTCTCGACGCAAGACCACGCCGCTGCAGCGCTGGCCGAAAAGGGCACGCCGGTGTTCGGGGACAAGGGCGAGACCCTGGCCGAGTACTGGGACTTC
>JACMKW010000044.1 GCA_014379885.1 Rhizobacter sp. | reverse complement strand
TCTTGCCGACGTACTGGATCTCGAAGTTCACATTGGGCGTGTAGGCCACCAGGCAACCGGTGTCGACGAACAAGACTTGCCCCGGCTGCAGCTCGCGGCGCACGACGGTGCCGCCCGCATGCACAAAGGCGAGGCCGTCGCCTTCGAGCTTTTGCATGATGAAGCCCTCACCACCGAAAAAACCGGTCGAGATCTTCTGTTGGAAATGAATGCCCAGCGACACGCCCTTGGCCGCGCACAGGAAGGCGTCTTTCTGGCAGATCAGCATGCCGCCCAGCTGGCGCAAATCCATGGGCAAGATCTTCCCGGGGTACGGCGCGGCAAACGCCACCCGCAACTTGTTCGCACCCTGGTTGGTGTAGACGGTGGTGAACAGCGACTCGCCGGTGATCAGCCGCTTGCCCGCCCCCAGCAACTTGCCGAACAGGCCACCACTCTGGCTGGCCGAGCCATCGCCGAACACGGTGTCCATGCTGATGCCGGCATCCATGAACATCATGCTGCCCGCTTCGCCCACCGCCGCCTCGCCCGGGTCGAGCTCGACCTCGACGAACTGCATCTCGGAGCCCTTGATCTCGTAATCCACCACGTCCATCGCCACGATGATTTCTCCTGTGTTGCGGCCCTGCGCACCTTGCGCGCCGCGCCGAATTCTGACACCGGTGTGGAGTCATGAAACTGTCATACGAGCGATAGACTCGGCCCATGCAACATCTGCTGAACCTGCTGGCTGCGATTGCCCTGCTCGTCTGGGGCACGCACATCGTTCGCACCGGCATGCTGCGTGTGTTTGGTGAAAACCTGCGCCAGATCCTGTCACGCAGCTTCAGCAACCGCTTCAGCGCAGCGCTGGCTGGCCTGGGTGTCACGAGCGTCGTGCAGTCGAGCACAGCCACCTGCCTGATCGTGGCCTCGTTCGTCGGCAAGGGCCTGGTCACCACCGGCCCGGCGCTCGCGGTCATGCTGGGTGCCGACGTGGGCACCAGCATGATGGCCGTGGTGTTCTCGCTGGACCTGTCCTGGCTGTCGCCGCTGTTGATTTTTGTCGGGGTGGTGCTGTTCATCACGAAGCAGAACAACATGGCGGGCCGCATTGGCCGGGTGCTGATCGGGCTGGGCCTCATCACACTGGCGCTGCAACTCATCGTTGCGGCCACCAAGCCGCTCACCGAAGCGCCAGCAGTGCGCGCGCTGCTGGTGTCGCTGCCCAACGAGATCCTGCTCGACATCGTGGTCGGTGCCGTGCTCACCGTGTTGTCGTACTCCAGCCTGGCCATCGTGCTGCTGACCGCAACCCTCGCTGCATCGGGCATGCTCACCGCACCGGTGGCCCTCGGGCTGGTGCTGGGCGCCAACCTGGGCAGCGGCATCCTCGCGATGATTGCCACCAGCGGCGCGGCGCCCCAGGTGCGAAGGTTGCCGCTGGGCAATCTCATCTTCAAGATCGTCGGCGCGCTATTGGTCATCCCCTTGATGCCGCAGATTCACATATTGCTGCAGCAGCTCGTGCCCACCACGGTCCATCAGCAAGTGGTGGTGTTCCACCTTGCGTTCAACGTGACGCTGGCGCTGACCTTCATCGGCTTCACAGGCTTGGTCGGCCGCACCGTTGACCGCTGGCTGGTGGGCCCGGCAGCGGGCGCCGGCTCCACCCGCCTGCGCCACCTCGACCCCGTGGCGCTGGCCACCCCCTCACTGGCCATCAGCTGTGCAGCGCGCGAAGCACTGCACCAGGCCGACGTGGTCGAAACCATGCTGCGTGGTGTGCTGCCAGTGATCCGCAACAACGACCTCGACCTGGCGCAACAGCTCAGGGCACTCGATGACACCGTCGACGAGCTGTACTCCGCGATCAAGTTCTACCTGACGCAGATCTCGCACGAAGCGCTGTCAGAGCGCGAGAGCCGCCGCTGGACCGACGTTGTCTCCTTCACCATCAACATGGAGCAGATCGGCGACATCATCGAGCGTGTGCTGCAAGACGTTGAAGACAAGAAGGTCCGCAAGAACCGCAGCTTCTCCGACGCCGGCATGGCCGAGATCGTGCACCTGCACGAACGCCTGCTCTCCAACCTGCGCCTGGGCATGAGCGTCTTCCTCGACGGCCACGTGCGCGACGCGCAAAAGCTGCTCGAAGAAAAAGCGCGCTTTCGCGACCTGGAGCATGAATACGCCGCGGCGCACATAGCCCGCCTGCAAGACAACACCGCCCAAAGCATCGAAACCAGCTCGCTGCACATCGACCTGATCAGTGACTTGAAGCGCATCAACTCGCACATCTGCTCGATTGCCTACCCCATCCTGGAAACGGCTGGCGCGCTGTCGAAGACCCGCATTCGCCATTCGCGGCTCGCCGCACTGCCAGAGGACGCTTGGCCGCAGAAATGAAAAAGCCGCCAATGAAAGATTCATTGGCGGCTTTCGCAAAATGGTGGGCCGGCGTCACATGAACATCTGGCGCAAAGCCAGGCCAGCGCTTGATTTCGCGAGTTCGGTTTCCATGAGTTACCCCAAAAGTTATGCTACGTGATCTCGCCTTTGAAGTCGGGGCTCGCGAAACACTGGCTGAGCGTGCTTCAAGGGTGCCCAGATCGATCGAGCTGGCGGTGCTCGCGGCGGCATTGATGCTGACACGCGTTGTATAGCCGTTGTCGCCCTGCCATGGTTCTTAGGCCGCAACCGCCTGATCAGGCACCCACACTTGAGGTTCGTAGTTAATGACCGTCCTGCCGTCCGCGGCTCGCCCTATGTCAATCGTGATCAGGCGGTCGTTCGGGAAGGCACCTGCGGCGCGCGTCGCGTCACGGTCGCCGCGATGCGCTGGCGGATCACGGCGGCCTTGCGGCGCGTCAGGGTGTCCAGGCGCGGCGTGAACTGCGTCTTCACGATCCGGCTGGGTGGGTAGAAAAGCCGCTCGCCCCATTGCACGAGTACGCCGTCGATCGTGGCACCGTTGGTCATCGCCGTCCCCGCGCCGGCTTGAGTTCCGCCATGAGTGCCGCGGCAACGGCCAGGTGTCGACGCACGTCGGCCTCCAGCGTCTGGATGCGGGCGCGGTAGGGCTCGAGCTGGGACTGCGGCAC
>JACMKW010000391.1 GCA_014379885.1 Rhizobacter sp. | reverse complement strand
GGCAGCGTGCTGGTGCCGCCAGGCGACTTCATTCCCTTGGCTGAAGAAACCGGCTTGATCATTCCGCTCAGCGAATGGGCCATCCGCGAAGCCGCACGCCAGGCGCGCTTGTGGCAAGACAGCTTCGGCTTCGCCGATTCGATTGCCGTCAACTTGCCCAACCGCTTGTTCGAGCGCACCGACCTGGTCGAAAACATCCATCAGGCCGTCACGCTGTATGGCGTACCGCACCATGCCATCGAGCTCGAGATCACCGAAACCGGGCTGATGAAGGATTTGCAGAACGTCATCCCGTCGCTGCACCGGCTGAACGAGATTGGTGTCGAGATTTCGATTGACGATTTCGGCACCGGCTATTCATCGCTCGCCTACCTCACCACCTTGCCCATCAGCGAGCTGAAGATTGACCGCTCCTTCGTGCGCGACCTGGGCATGACGCCGCAGAGCTCGGCCGTGGTCACCGCCATCATTGCGCTGGCCCGCTCGCTTGGCCTGCGTGTGATCGCCGAGGGTGTTGAAAACATGCGCCAGATGGAAGTGCTGCACCGCCTCGGCTGCGTGGTGATGCAGGGCTTCTTGTTCAGCAAGGCGCAACCGCCCGAGTTGCTGGAGCAGTGGCTCGAACAAACTGTGTTGCCGCGCAAGGCGCCGTGGATCGTCAACGCCGACGAGTCGGATGCCGCTGATGCCCTTCGTGCCGCCGTGGACGCGCGAACACGCTTCACGCCTCTGGGCTAGTGATGTCGGCCCCCACGTCGCTGCGCTCCTGCCTTGCAGGCCGCGCTGGCCCAATGGCCCAGCCCCTCGTGAGGCGTGAACAGTCCACTGGACTGTTCACGTCCACACTTGGCCCCCCGAGGGGTCGCTCAGCCGCCCTGAGGCAGCTCGGCGCCGGCTGAGTTCGCGTCTCTCAACTTTCTGTCTGATTCCATGGACACGACGACACGCGCCGCCGCACCACGAGCCGGCGCCGAGAACCTGCCGCCTCAATTGGCCAAGGCCGCGCTGCGCCGGCTGGTGATCGAAAAACTCGAACCCACTCCCGAGAACTACGCACGCGCTTACCACCAGGAAGCTGGCACGTCGCCGCCAGCCGCGGTGGCGGCCGCGCCAGGGGCTGACAAGGAAGAATCTGCCGCCCAAGCCGCTGCCCTCGCCGGCCTGATCGAACGGGTGGTGCGTGGCGTGCAGCGAGGTGGACGCCAATGGACGGCCGCGCGCAAAAAAGACAGCCTGCAGCGTGTGCTCTCCAGCTCGCGCAGCGATGTGCAGCGCCTGCAGCAGCGCCTGGGCCAGCTGCTGGCCGGCTGGGAGAGCGACACCATCGATGGTGCGGTCGACCCCGAGGCCTTGCAGGTCGTGGTTGAACAGCCCTGGGCCGACCCGACGCAGCCCGCGCCCCTGATCGATGCGGCCGGCCCCGGTTCCGGCCCGGCCGTTGAAGCTTCAAACCCGATCTGGCAAGAGCTGCTTGCGAGCCTCGGCGGCACCTTGCAACTCGCGATGCCTCCGCCGCCAGCCGCCAATGCCGAGCTGGCCGACGAGCTGGCCGCACTCACACAACGCATTCGCGAACGCGGCCCGACCGTCGGGCAGAGTGATGAGCTCGACCAGTTGTGCAAACGCGCCGCGCGCGTGCTCGCGCACCGCCATCACCTGATCGACCAGCTCAGCGGCCTGTGCACGCAGCTCACCGCCAGCCTGACCGAGCTGGCCGAAGACGAAAGCTGGGCCAAGGGTCAATGCGAGGCCATGCGCAACGAGATCGAGTTCGGCCTCACGGCGCGCAGCGTGCGCTCGGTGAGTGAGCTGCTCGACAACACCCGCGAGCGGCAAAAACAACTTCGTGTGGAACGCGCCAAGGCGCAAGATTCCCTCAAAGCGCTGATCAACCAGATGCTCAGCGAGCTGGGCGAGCTGGGTTCGCAGACCGGCCGCTTCCATGAAAACCTGGGCCGCTACGCCGGTGTGATCGACAAGGCCGATTCACTCGAAAGCCTGGCCGGTGTGGTGCGAGAGATGGTGGAAGAAAGCCGCACCGTGCAGTCGCTGGTGAAAGTGGCGCAGGGCAAGCTGCATTACGAACATACCCGCGCCACCGATTTGTCGGAGCGTGTGGTCGAGCTCGAAACCGAGCTGCGCCGCCTGTCTGAAGAAGTCTCCACCGACCAGCTGACAAGGATCGCCAACCGCCGCGGGCTGATGCAGGCGTTCGATGCGGAACGCTCACGGCTGGAACGCGAGGGCACGCCGCTCGCCATTGGCCTGCTCGACGTCGACAACTTCAAGAAGCTCAACGACGAGCTCGGCCACAACGCCGGTGACGTGGCACTCAAGACACTGGCCGACGTGGTCAGCAAGGCCTTGCGCCCGATGGACCTGGTGGCACGCTACGGCGGCGAAGAATTCGTGGTGCTGTTGCCCAACACACCGGTGGCCGAAGGCGAGCAGATCCTCACGCGCTTGCAGCGCTCGCTCAGCGGTGGTTTGTTCATGCATGAGAACAAACATGTGTTCGTGACGTTCTCGGCCGGCGTCACGGCCTACCGGCCAGGCGAGCGCATCGAAGTGGCGCTGGAACGCGCTGACGAAGCCTTGTACGAGGCCAAACGAACGGGCAAGAACCGCACCTGCGTAGGCTGAACGGCGAGCACGGTGCCCTTGCTGAGTCTGGGGTGAACCAGAAGCGATTCGGCGAATCGAACTTGAGCCCGATGATCGTTTCACTTTAGAAGGGAAGTCCCCATGGCCGCATTCAATCCATTGCTCGAATCTTCGTGGCGGCTTGCCAGTGCTGGAGCTTGCGCCGCCGTGTTGCTCGCCGGCTGCGCCTCGACCCAGCTCGACGCCCAGTGGGCCGACCCGCAGCTCGCCACGGGCACGCCCTTGCGCGGAGCACGTGTGCTGGTGGTCTGCGAAGCGCAAGACCAGGTGCTCAGGCGCGTGTGCATCGACCAGGTGAGTGCGCAGGTTGTCGCTGCTGGCGCGGTGCCCATCGCAGCGCCTGACGTGGGTGACGCTGCGGCCACCGCCCCCGGCGGGCCAGCGCCTTACGTCGCTGCGGCCAAGGCCGCCAATGCCAAGGCCGTGCTGGTGACCGCCGTCGCGCCAAACGGCACGGTGGCCAAGCCAGGTTTTACGCTGGGCATCGGCCTGGGTGGGTTTGGTGGCGGTGTGGGGGGCGGCGTGGGCGTGTCAGCCCCCATCGGTGGCAGCAAGGTCGAAACCGGTTATGCGGCCAACGCGTCGGTGACCGATGTGGCCAGTGGGCGCTTGATGTGGACGGCCCGTGCCAGCGAGTCCCCCTCGGGCGATGTGAATGCGCAGGTGTCGTCTCTGGCTCAGAAGGTGGTGGCAGGTGCGACGAAGGCAGGGTTATTCTAGGGTCTGTGGAGGCCGCGTCAGCGGCGAATCAGCAGGGCCGGATCATGCGGAAATTGTGGCGTCGGCAGCGTGTCAGCGAAGCCGTCAATCGGCAAGGTACTGCGTGTTGGCGGGGCATCATTAAGCTGGTGGGCTGGCGCCACCGAAGGCCGAGGCCGCTGAGGTGACAGCGGGCGCTCTTTCGCAGCGTTGCGCACGAGTTGCGCCCTCGCGGTGGACAGGTCGATTCGCAGTTGTGCAATCTGGCGCTTCGACTGCTCGATCTGCTGGTTCGTGGCCTGTTGATGTTGCGCGTGTCGCGCGCGCTGCAGGCTGAGCCCCTTCAGGTATCTCGCCCGAAGCAGCACCCACTGAATGATGACCGTTGCCGCGACAACAGCGGCGGCAAGCCACAGATTGACGCCCGCGCTCATGGCGCAGCACCCTGATTCTTGTTGTTGTCGTGAGTTGGTAAACGGCACATGACTTACCCCTTGCACATGGGCAGCAACGCTTGCTGCAGCCATGGGGCCAATGTATGGGCGAGGGGCTTGCCAAGGGAAGGATGCATGTCACGGTCGCCAGCGTTCGTAGGTGGCGATCCCCCGAAACGGGGGAGATTTCGCCTACAACAGCACCATGCTGACCCGCGGGCTCAAGCACATGAACGTTGCCTTTGAGGTTGGCAACCGTGCTCCACGGTTGGCGGAAGCGGTGAGATTCGAACTCACGGACGGTTGCCCGTCGCCGGTTTTCAAGACCGGTGCAATCGACCACTCTGCCACGCTTCCGAGAACGCGCGATTGTAGTCGCAGCGGCCGGGCTGGATGAGGCTCAGCCTGGGCGCTGCGACTGCTCGCACTGCACTTGAATCACTTCGCGTACACCGCCATCAAGCCGCACTGCGGTGAGTTGCCCGCCCCACACGCAGCCGGTGTCCAGCGCGAGCAGATCCGGGCGGTTGACAAGGCCCAGCGTCGACCAGTGGCCGAAGGCGGTGGGCACACCCGCAGTCTGCCTGCCCGGGGCGTCGAACCAGGGGTGAAGACCAGGCGGCGCAGCGCCTGCACCTTCCTTGGTCTGCAGGTCCAGCGTGCCATCGGCGCTGCAAAAGCGGATGCGGGTCAGCACGTTCACGGCAAAGCGCAGCCGCGCGTCACCTTGCAAGCCGGCATCCCAGCGAGACGGTTCATTGCCGTACATCACGCGCAAAAAACCCACCAAGTCTGTGCTCTGAAGCCTTTGCTCGACTTCGCCCGCCAGCTGCAGCGTTGTCGCCAGATCCCACTGCGGCACCACGCCCGCATGCACCATCAACCACCCGTGCGCGTGCACTGCCATGTGTTGCCGGCGCAGCCAGTCGATCAACGTGTCGCGATCCCTCGCCTGCAGCAACTCGGTGAGCGTGTCGCTGCGCCCCGCTTGTCGCACGCCGTGCGCGACAGCCAGCAAGTGCAGATCGTGGTTGCCCAACAGGCAGGTGGCGGCGTCACCCAAGCCATGCAACCGCCGCAGCGTGGTGAGCGACGCGGGGCCGCGGTTCACCAGGTCGCCCAAAAAGTACACATGGTCGCGAGACGGCGAGAAGTCGATCTTTGCGAGCAAGCGCTCCAGGGCGTCGCAGCAGCCTTGCAGGTCACCGATCAGATAGTTCATGCCGGCATTCTGCGGCCTGTCATGGCGGTGCAGAACGAGTCTGCTACGCTTGCCCGCTTCTTGGTACGGTGCGTTCCGGGCGGGCCCCGGTTCATGGACATAGCTCTTCTTGTTTTTCTGATCCTGCTGAATGGCTTGTTCGCCATGTCAGAGATGGCGCTCACCGCGAGCCGCAGAGCGCGGCTGCAGGTGATGGTGGAAACCGGAGACAAGAGCGCGCAGGTCGCGATGGACTTGCACGAGAACCCGACCAAGTTTCTCTCCACGGTGCAGATCGGCATCACCTCGATCGGCGTGCTCAACGGCATCGTCGGCGAAGCTGCGTTCTCCGAGCCGTTGTCCATTTGGCTGAGCACCGAGTTTCACGTCGGCCCCAAGGCCGCCGGCATTTCGGCCACCGCGCTGGTGGTGATGTGCATCACCTTTCTCACCATCATCTTTGGCGAACTGGTGCCCAAGCGCCTGGGGCAGATGTACCCCGAATCAGTCGCGCGCATGGTGGCCTACCCGATGGAGTGGCTCTCGCTGATTGCGCGGCCCTTCGTGAAGCTGCTTACCTGGTGCACCGAGGCCACCTTGCGGCTGATGGGCATCCACGGCGGGCCCAACCGGTCAGTGACCGAAGAGGAAATTGCCGCCAGCCTGGAAGAAGGCCTGGATGCGGGCGTGATCGAAGCGCAGGAGCACCAGATGGTGCGCAACGTGTTCCGCCTCGACGACCGCTCGGTGGGATCGATGATGATCCCGCGCACCGACATCGTCTGGCTCGACGCCGCTGCGCCTATCGACGAGGTGCTCAAGGCCATAGCTCATCAAGAGCATTCGCGTTACCCGGTGTGCCGCGGTGGCTTGGGTGACGTGCTGGGTGTCGTGTCGGCTCAAACCCTGTTGCAGCAGTTGCTGCAAGGCCAGCCACTGGCACTGACTGAAAAGCTGCTGCCGCCGGTGTTCGTGCCCGAGACCTTGTCGGGCATGGAGCTGCTGGACCAGTTTCGTGCCTCAAGCGCCCAGCTGGTGTTCGTGGTCGACGAATACGGTGAGGTGCAGGGTGTGATCACCGTGCGCGACGTACTGGAAGCCATCACTGGCGAGTTCACGACGCCTGCTGCCGAAGACGCCTGGGCCATCCAGCGTGACAACGGCAGTTGGCTCTTTGACGGGCTGATTCCGGTGCCCGAGCTGAAAGACCGCCTCGGCTTGAAAGAGCTGCCCGAAGAAGACCGGGGCCGCTACAACACGCTGGCGGGCATGGTGATGCTGCTGCTGGGCCGCCTGCCGCAGACCACCGACTCGGTGGAGTGGGAGGGTTGGCGCTTCGAGGTGGTTGACCTTGACGGCAAGCGGGTCGACAAAGTGTTGGCAACGGCCCTGCAGTCGAGCGACGTTTGAGCCTGAAAGCGCGCGTCTCTTCACAAAGGCCCGCCCGCTGCGCAACCACCATGAACACCCCCGGCTCCCCCATTCATTGTTTGCCCGACGCCGCAGCGCTCGACGAGGCACTGCGGCAAGCCGAACTCGCTGTTGAACGCGACGAGCACGCACGTGGCATCGAGCTGGCCTTGCGTGCCGAGGCGCTGGCACGTGAAGCGCAAGACCGTGCAGGCCTGGCTCGTGCCCTGTGCCTGCTGGTCACGCTGAATGGCCGCGAAGGCCTGGCCGAACAGGCCGTTGCGGCTGGGCAGGCCGTGCTGCCCATGTTGCGCGAGGTGGCCGACGATGCGGCCCGTGCCGACGTGCTGTGCAGCATGGCCATGGCCTTTCTCGACCTGGGCCTGAACCAGGAGGCGCTGGATCACATCAGCGAAAGCGTGGAGGCCGCCCGTGCCTGTGGCGACGCGCGCCTGCTGTGCCTGGCCTACAACCGCGTGGGGCTGACCAAGGGGCACCTCGGCCGCTATGAGGAGGGCGAGCGTTTTTTGACCGAATCGCTCGCCATGGCGCGCGAGCTGCAAAACGAGGAAGAGATCTACCGCGCTCTCACCAACCTGGGTGTGGTGGCGTCTGATGCCTTCGACGCGTACGAATCGCGTGGCGACACCGCGGCGGCCCAACAGGCCATCGAGCGTGCTCGCCGCCATGGTGAAGAAGCCCTGAATGCGGCACGCCTCTCAGGCAATGCCTACCGCGAGGCGCTGACACTGTCGAACCTGGGGCGTTACCTGGGGGTGAGCGGCCAGGCAAAGGCTGCTTTCACCCTGCTCGACCATGCGCGTGCGCTGGCTTTGCAAAACGGCCACCGCGCGCTGGTGCTGGCCTGCGATGGCAACCGCGCCGAACTGCTTGTGCGCGAGAAGCGCCACGACGAAGCCGTCCCCCTGCTGACCGAGGCCTTGGCCAACGCTCAAGAGCTGTATGCCAATTCGATGGTGCAAGACATGCACCTGCAGCTGTACCTGGCTCACAAGGCGCGCGGTGACCTGACTGAGGCGCTGATGCACCACGAGGCCTACCACGCGCTCACCAAAGAGCAGCTGGAGCAACGCAACGATGCGCAATCGCGCCTGATGATGAACCGGCTTGAGCTAGACCAGGCGCTGTTCGGCGCCGAACGCTCACGCATGCAGGCTGAGTTGCAACGAGTGCGTGCCGAGCAGATGGCCGCCGAGGCCGAGCGTTTGCAGGTACAGGCGCGCGAGCTGCGCCGCTATGTGCTGGCCGACCCGCTCACCGGTCTGGGCAACCGCCGACAGGTCGAACGCGAACTGCCGCGCCTGTTGTCGCACAGCCTGCGCAGCGGCGAGCCCTTGGCGATGGCGGTGCTTGACCTCGACCACTTCAAGCAGGTCAACGACCGTTTCGGCCATGCCGTGGGAGACGCGGTGCTGATGGCCGTGGCTGACCTGTTCCGAGCACGTGTGCGTGGTGGTGACTTGATCGCCCGCATGGGCGGTGAAGAGTTTCTGATCGTCTTGGCTCACGCCTCGCTGGAGTGGGCGCGCGATGCCTGCGAACGCCTGCGTGTGGCCATTGAGAGCCACGACTGGGAGCAGGTGGCCGCCGGGCTGAAAGTCACGATCAGCATCGGCCTGTGCCTGGCCGGGCCGCGGCTCGATGCCACGCAACTGCTAGAGCAGGCCGACCTGGCGCTCTACCAGGCCAAAAACGAAGGCCGCAACCGGGTGGCGGTGGCGGCCTTGTAGCGCATTGCGCGGGGGAGAGCCCGCGCAGTTCAGCGAGAGAGTTCGCTCAGGGCATCATGCCCGACACGGTGCGGGCAAGCACTTCTTCAATGGCAGCGCGCGAGGGCATACCGGTGAAACCGGCTGCTGTGGGGATGGCCAGCGCTTGCGCCAGTACGGTGTCGAAGTCGAAGTAGCCCATGCCGATCATTTCGGCTTCGGCCAACGCGGGGTAGTGGTTTGAGACCATCGGCGCTTGCATGCCGCCGCGTTGCAGCTGGCTCGAAGCGACGGTGGTGGCCGTGGCCAGGAGCACCGGTTCGGCCGCCATGGCGACAGCGCAGGCGCTCAGCGTGACGAGGGACAGAGCGACGGTGCGGAGGGCTTTGAGGGTCATTTGTACGTGCATGTCGATTCCTTCTGGCGTTGGTTTGGCGGTTGGGACGAATCGGCGAGGGGTGCCCCGCTTCATCGGTAACAAAGAGTAAACCGCACCATCGTGCGAAAGAAGGAACAAGTGCGCAGTTAACGTCTGGTTACGAGTCGAGCGCCCATGCGCATGCGGGCTTCTGTCAACAAATGCGCGGCTTGCCGCTGAACTTTCGCGCGATATGCTCGCCCGGAGGTCCGCCATGAACACCACCCGTCAATACCAGTCCGGCTTTGGAAACGAATTCGCCAGCGAAGCCATTGCCGGTGCGCTGCCGCAGGGGCGCAACAGCCCGCAACAGGTGGCGCACGGTTTGTTTGCCGAGTTGCTCAGTGGCACCGCGTTCACGGCCCCGCGGGCCCACAACCTGCGCAGCTGGCTTTACCGTCGCCAGCCTTCGGTGGTGGTGGGGCCATATGTGCCCTTGGCGCATGCATTCCTCAAGACGGGCGCCAAAGACGGTCTCGCCGCGCCGCCCGAGCCGATGCGCTGGCACCCGCTGCTCATCCCGGCCGAGCCGACCGACTTTGTCGACGGCTTGCGCACGGTAGCGGTGAATGGCGACGCCGAGGCCCAGACCGGCATCGCGGTGCACGTCTACCTGGCCAACCGCAGCATGACCGACAGCGCCTTTGTCAACGCCGATGGCGAGATGCTGCTGGTGCCGCAACAGGGCGCGCTCACGGTCACCACCGAACTGGGGGTGCTCGACGTGGTACCGGGTGAAATTGCCGTGCTGCCGCGCGGCATGGTGTTCAAGGTCGCGGTGACGGGCCCGTCACGTGGCTACATTTGCGAAAACTACGGCGCTGCCTTCCGCCTGCCCGAGCTGGGCCCCATTGGCAGCAACGGCCTGGCCAACCCGCGAGACTTCCTGGTGCCGGTGGCGGCACTGGAAGAGGAGGCCGGCGCCTACCGCCTGATCAAGAAATACGGCGGCGCACTGTGGGTGGCGCAAGCGGCTTCAACGCCCTTCAACGTGGCGGCGTGGCACGGCAATCTGGTGCCCTGCAAATACGACACGGCAAATTTCATGACCATCGGCTCGATCAGCTTCGATCACCCCGACCCGTCGATCTTCACCGTGCTCACCTCGCCGAGTGACACACCGGGCACGGCCAATTGCGACTTTGTGATCTTCCCGCCGCGTTGGCTGGTGGCCGAAGACACCTTCCGCCCGCCCTGGTACCACCGCAACCTGATGAGCGAATTCATGGGCCTGGTGCACGGCCAGTACGACGCCAAGGCCGAAGGTTTCGTGCCCGGTGGCATGAGCCTGCACAACAGCTTCGTGCCGCACGGGCCCGACACCGAGGCCTTCAACAAGGCGAGCACAGGGGCGCTCGCACCGCACAAGCTCGAAGACACATTGGCTTTCATGTTCGAGAGCCGCTATCGCTTCTTGCCAACCGCCTTTGCGCTCGGCGGCGGGTTGTTGGATACGCGCTACGCCGCGTGCTGGTCAGGCCTGCGCAAAACACCACAAGCGTGAACTGGGCCGCACATGGGCCCCGGTACTGCTCAAGCCGGGCCGGATTGAGACGAAGAATGGGACTCTGGTCGCTTCGGGAGCCCAACTTGTCTTCATCCTCTGCCGTCATGGACGCATCCACCTTGCGCGAACGCCTCATGGCGCCCGAGCCCATGCCTCGCTTCACCGCACTGCATGCGCTGGAAGAAATTGAGTTGGAGCAAGGGGCAAGCCCCGCGCGTGTAGCCCTGGCGCAAGCCGCGGCCAAGTTTGTTGAACGCGGCATCCCGTTTTACTCGACGCAAGACCCGCACTACTGCGCCTGGGTCAGCAAGGCTGTGTCCTACTGGGAGCGGCTGCAACACCGCGGGCAGTAAGGGCCTGGTTCCAAGCTTCAGGCGGGCGTTTTATGCGCCGTCTGCCGCACCAGTTTCAGCGTGACCAACGCGAGCGTGGCACCCAAGGCCATGCCAATGGCATCGGCCCCCAGATCAGCCCACTCGGAGCTGCGGCCTGGTACGAAGTACTGCACGATCTCGATCAGCACGCCCAGGGCCAGCATCGCCAGCAACACACCCAGTACTGTCCGGCGTGAGCCCGGAAAGCCGAAGCAGCCTGCCAGCGTCAATGCAACAAAAGCGGCGGCGTGGTTCAGCTTGTCCCAGCCGAAATCTAATTCCCTGGGAGGCTGCGGCGTGAACGCGAGGTAGCACACGATGCAGATCAGCACCAGCAGGAGCAGCTGCCAAAGGCGCTGAGCATGCACCACCCGGGCCAGCGTGCGAGCGATCGGGTTTGTCGACGGGAGTGAGCTCACTGGTGTGCTTTCGTGCTGCGCACTCCGGTATTCGCTCTTGGGGCGGCCCGGCGTGCTCATGCAATTTCGTTCAGATACCAAACACATACCAAAAAGCCAACGAGCCGCTGATGCGAGCGCGTTGGCTTCGGGGTTGTCTTGAAAAACTGGTGCCGGTGAAAGGAGTCGAACCCTCGACCTTCGCATTACGAATGCGCTGCTCTACCAACTGAGCTACACCGGCAGGTGAAGCGCGAGATTATAGCGGGGCAGATTGTTCGCTCGACTCAGGTATGGGTGATCCACGCCGCATGGTCGGGGTGGTCGAGGTGGGGCAGCGTGTTGTAGGTCACGAGCACGTGGCGCTTGGGCGTGAAGGCAAATTCCGTGACCGAGCTGTTGCGAATGCGCATGTTGAGGTCGATCGTGGCCTCGGGCGACATGCCCAGCACGTGGCCCACCGCCGTGGAAATGGGGCCGCCGCTGGAGACGATCAACACCTTCTTCTCAAGGTGGTTCCCACGCACATGGTCGAGCGCGTCGGTGATGCCGGCCACAAAATCCCCGTAGCTCGGCATGCCCTCGGGCTGGGTGGTGCCGGCCATCCACTGGGCCAGGCCGTCGCGCAACAAGCGAAAGTGGTGGCGCACCAGTTCAGGTGACGTGGGCTTGGGCAGGGGCTCGGGGTGGATGGCCGTCACCACGGCCTTGCTGTCGTACTCGTTCAGGCCGGGCCACGACAGCGGCTCGGCATCCCATTGCATGCCCTTGGCGATGCCTGCCAGCGATTCGACTTGGCGCTGCAGCGTGCCCACCAAAGCCGCATCGAAGCTGATGCCCTTGTGGCGAAAGTATTCACCGAGCCGCTCGCACTGGCGGTGGCCGAGGTCGCTCAGCTGGTCGTAGTTGTCAGCACCAAACGATGCCTGGCCATGGCGAACGAGGTAGACGGTTCCCATCTCAGTTTTTTTCCAGGTGGTAGGCGGTGATGCGCTCCACCTCGTTCTTGGAGCCCAGCACCACGCTCACACGTTCGTGCAGCTTGGTGGGCTGGATGTCGAGAATGCGCTGCTGCGTGTTGGTGGCCGCGCCACCTGCTTGCTCAACCAGAAAACCCATCGGGTTGGCCTCGTACATCAGGCGCAGCTTGCCGGGCTTGTCGGGCTCGCGCTCATCCCAGGGGTACATGAACACGCCGCCGCGCGTGAGGATGCGGTGCACGTCGGCCACCATGCTGGCGATCCAGCGCATGTTGAAGTCCCGCTCGCGCGGGCCGGTCTTGCCGGCGAGGCACTCGTCGATGTAGCGCTTCACCGGCGGCTCCCAGCGGCGCATGTTCGAGGTGTTGATGGCGAATTCGGCCGTATCGGCCGGGATGCGGATGCTGGGGTGGGTGAGGGCGAAGCTGAACGTCTCGCGGT
>JACMKW010000390.1 GCA_014379885.1 Rhizobacter sp. | reverse complement strand
GTGCCGATCATGCTGCCCCTCTTGTTCCTGATGGCCGTGGGGCCGCTGGCACGCTGGAAGCACGCCGACGCACGCGACATGGCGCAGCGCCTGCGCCTGGCCGCCGTGCTGGCCGTCGTCGCCGGCGCGGGGTTGCCCTTGCTGATCGGCGAGTGGAGCCCATTCGTCGCGCTCGGTTTGTTGCTGGCAGTCTGGATCATCGCCAGCAGCGCCTTCCAGATCCGCGAGCGCCTGCGCTCGGGCTGGCCGCCGCGTGCTTACTGGGGCATGCACCTGGCCCACGTGGGCATGGCGGTGTTCGTGATCGGCGTCACCCTGGTCAAGGGCTATGAGGTCGAGAAAGACGTGCGCATGGCCATTGGCGACACCGTCACGCTGGGTGGCTACACCGTGCGCCTGCTCGGTGTGCAACAGATGCCAGGCCCCAACTACGTGGCGCAGCGTGGCGACATCGAGCTCTCGAAAGACGGCAAGGTGCTGCGCCTGCTCAACCCCGAGAAGCGCAATTACTTCTCGTCGCAAATGCCGATGACCGAAACCGCCATCGACACCGGCTTCACGCGCGACCTCTACGTCTCGCTCGGCGAACCGCTCGACCCACAGGGCTCGGCGTGGAGCGTGCGGGTGTACTACAAGCCCTTCGTCACCTGGATCTGGGGCGGTTGCCTGTTGATGGCGCTGGGCGGCGGGCTCGCCGCCGCCGACCGGCGCTACCGCCTGAAGGCAGCCTCCAGCACAGTCACGCAGGGGGCGACGGCATGAAGAAGCGCTTCCTGATTCCGCTGCTGCTGTTCGCGCTGCTGGCGATCTTTCTCGGCATCGGCCTCAACCGCGACCCGCACGAAGTGCCGTCGCCCCTGGTGGGCAAGGCTGCGCCCGCCTTCACGCTGCCGCAGCTCGAAAGTGACACCCCTTTCAGCCCCAAGGAGATGGCCGGCAAGGTCTGGATGCTCAACGTGTGGGCTTCGTGGTGTGTGTCGTGCCGCCAGGAGCACCCGGTGCTGGTGGAGTTCGCCAAGTCGAAACTCGCGCCGCTGATCGGGCTCGACTACAAAGACCAGCGCCCCGATGCCAAGGCCTGGCTGGTGCGCTTCGGCAACCCCTACGACCTCTCCGTGGTCGACGCTGATGGCCGCGTGGGCATCGACTACGGTGTCTATGGCGTGCCCGAGACCTACGTCATCGACAAGGCCGGCATCATCCGCTTCAAGCAGATCGGGCCTGTCACGCGCGAGGTGTTGAAAAACAAGATCGTGCCCTTGATAAAAGAGCTGCTGAATTGAAGCTGTCGCTCCCACGTCATCCCGGCGCACGCCGGGATCCACTGCGGCAAGTTCGCAGCCTCCTTCAACCACTCAGCCCGCCCAAGCAGTGGATCCCGGCGTTCGCCGGGATGACCCTGGCGGTTATTGTCAGCCTGACCGCTGTTTCCGCCCACGCGAACGAAGCCGCCCCCCTGGCCGAAGACCCGGTGATCGAACAGCGCCTGATCAACATTACCGAAGAGCTGCGTTGCCTGGTGTGCCAGAACGAATCGCTGGCCGGCTCGCGCTCCGACCTGGCCATGGACTTGCGTCGCGAGATTCGTACGCTCATCAAACAGGGCAAGACCGACCAGCAAGTGCGCGACTTTCTCGTCACCCGCTATGGCGACTACGTGCTCTACCGCCCGCCCGTCAAGCCCACGACCTGGCTGCTGTGGGGCGGGCCGTTTGTGCTGCTGGTCGGTGGGCTGGCGGGGCTGATCTTGTTTCTGCGTCGGCGCAAACCTGCCGACGCGGTGCTGTCGCCCGAAGACCAACGCAGGGCAGATGCGCTGCTGAATAACGAAAGCAAGGACTACACCTTGCCGAACAACAAAGACAAGGCCAAGGCCTTGCTCAAGGGAGACTCCTGATGACCGGTTTCTTGCTGGCTGCGGCGGTGCTCGTCGCGGTCACCCTGTTGCTGTTGCTGCGCCCGTGGCGCCGCGCGCCGAAGGCCGGTGCCACGAGCACGAACACAAACACGAGCGACGTCAACACCGGTGTCTACCGCGACCAGTTGCAAGAGCTCGACCGCGATCTGGCCGCTGGCACCCTCTCGGCCGATGACCACGCTCAGGCGCGTGCCGAGCTGCAACGCCGCCTGCTCGACGACGCCAGCAAGGCAGACGCCTCGGCTGCCGCGCCCTTCGGCATGCGCCGCACGGCACTGCTGCTGATGATCGCGATGCCGCTGGCCGCGGCCGGCCTGTATGCCAAGCTGGGCACGCCCGGCGCGCTCAACCCGTTGGCCACCGCCGTACCGACGCAAGAAAACGTCGAGAAGATGGTGACCGACCTGGCCGCCCGCATGGAAAAGAACCCCGGCGACACCAAGGGTTGGGTGGTGCTGGCCCGCGCCTACCGCGCCATGGGGCGCTTGCCGCAGGCCGAAGACGCCTTCAACCGCATGGGCGAGGTGCTGTACCAAGACGCCACGCTGCTGGCTGAATACGGCGACGTGCTCGCCACCCGGGCCATGGGCAATTTCGACGGCAAGCCGGCCGAGATCGTGGCGCGTGCGCTCAAGCTCGACCCGCAGAACCCGATGGCACTCTCGCTGGCCGCCACCGCGGCCTACAACCGCAACGACTTCACGCAGGCCGTGGCCTATTGGGAGCAGTTGATCAAGCTCGTGCCGCCCGATTCGGAAGACGCGCGCTGGCTCACCCAGGCCGTCGACAAGACGCGCTCCCAGATGGCCGGGCCCGGCACCGCCAACCAGCCCGTGGCTGCTGCAACAGACAAGAAAACACCCGCCGCTGTTGCCACCGGCAATGCGGCCGTCACTGGCCGAGTGAGCCTGGCGCCCGCTCTGGCCGCCAAAGTGCAGCCCACCGACACCGTGTTCGTGTTCGCACGCAACCCGCAAGGCTCGCGCATGCCGCTGGCCGTGCAACGTGCCAAGGTGGCTGACCTGCCGCTCGACTTCAAGCTCGACGACTCCATGGCCATGAGCCCCGAGTTCAAGCTGTCGAGCGCGGCGGAAGTGCGCATCGAAGCGCGCATCTCCAAGACCGGCAGCGCCACACCCGGCCCAGGCGACCTGATCGGCGTGGGCCCGGTGGTCAAACCGGGGTCGAGCAAGGTCGCGGTGCAGATCGATCAGGTGCGGCCGTAGGTGCCGAGGGGTTCGGCCGCGGCTACCACCAGCCGTTGTCGCCGAGCACCATCTTCTTGTAGTAGTCGATGTTGGCGCGCACGGCAAACAGCGCCGCCGCGCCATAACCCAGTGCGTTCGCGACCTTGCCCAAGCCCGCGAGTTCGAGCAGCACCGACAGCACGACGAGCACCACGAAGCAGGCCCCAAAGAGCGCGAGGCCCTTCTTCCACATGCCCTTGACGATGTAGTAGATCGGCCCGAACAGGAACGCGAGGATGTTGAAGCTGATCTTCATGCGCTCGCCAGCCGTCAGGCTCTTGAATTGCGTTTGCTTGGGGCCTCCCGCCTTTTGAATCAAGCGGAACTTGCGCTTCCATCCGTCAGAGACGAGCAGGCCGTCAATATCGGCCGAACCTGTGGGCGCCGCGATATCTTCTACCTCGGCTTGCGGTGGAGCGAAGGGGTTGGGGTTGTTCACAAGAGCTCCCTGTTTTGTTGACGCGTGACGAACTTGGCTTGGTCAATGTGGCTCCTGGGCATCAGGCACGTTCAAAGTCGATGAACCGCTGCTCGGGGTCGACACTGCGCAGCTTCACCCGCAGCGTGTCACCCACGTCGAGCCCTTCGAACCCCGCCACCACCCTGCCCTCGACCAGCGGCGAGGTGATGCGCACGAAGGTGCCCTTGGGCGCCGCACCGGTGACGATGGCGTCGAAGGTTTCGCCAATGCGCTGGTGCAGCAAGTAGGCCGCCGCGGCCTTGAGCACACGGCGCTCCACGGTGGAGGCGTTGTCTTCCTGCACGGTGCAATGCAGTGCGATGGCGTTCAGCTGTTCGAGCGAATACGGCGCCGCTTGCGAGGCCAGCGCCGCTTTCAGCAGCCGCTGCGTCACCAGATCCACAAAGCGGCGGTTGGGCGCGGTGGAGTGCGCATAGTCGTTCACGGCCAGGCCGAAGTGGCCGGCCGCCGGCGCATCAGCCGAGGCCGCCGCGTACGCGCCCGAGCCGAGCATCTTCACCACCGAGAGCGACAGGTCTTCAAAACCTGCGGGGTCGGCCTGGCGGCGCGCGGTCAAGAACTGATCGAGCGCCAGCGCATCGGGCGTGGACGGCAGGCTGGCGCCGTGCTGGGCGGCGAGCAGCACCAGGCGATCCCAGCGGCGGGGCTCCTGCAGCACACGCCGCAATGAAGGCTGCCCGCGCTCGGTGAGGACGCGCGCGGTGACGCCGTTGGCGGCAATCATCAAATCGGCGATCAGGTCTTTGGCGCGGTTCTTGTGGTCGGCGCGCAAGTCGACCAACTGCCCGTCGACGAACACCGGCCGCGCCTGCGCGGTGGCCACGTTGAGCGCGCCACGCCGGTGCCGCCAGTGGCGCAGTGAACGGGCCACCTGGTCGTGCAGCTGAAGCTGGGTTTGCAGGGCCGCACTCGCGGCCACGGCGGGCGGTGCAGGTGCTTTCGCTTCCAACCAGGCCGACACGCTGTCGTAGGCAAGCTTCGCCTGGTTGCGCACCAGCGCGCGGTAGAGCTGCGAGGCTGTCACTTCACCTTCCGGGTTGACGGTCATCTCCACCACCACCGCCAGGCGATCCTCACCTTCGTGCAGCGAGGTCAGGCCGTTTGACAGCAGCGGCGGCAGCATGGCAAACACGCCTGCCGCGGTGTAGATCGAGGTGGTGTTGGCAGCAGCATGGGCGTCGACCGCGCTGCCCGAGCGCACGGCGGTGTCTACGTCGGCCACCGCCACGGCGAGCCGCACTTCGCCGCCGGGCAAGGCTTCGGCCCAGCTCAACTGGTCGAGGTCGAGCGTGTCGTCGTTGTCGATCGAGAACCACAGGCGGCTCCGCTGGTCGCGAATGTCGGCGCTGCGCTCAAGGCCGTGCTGCGCGCTGCCATCGGCGGCGGCTTGCGCCTCGCGCAGCACCTCGGGGGCGTACGCTGGCTGCAGGCCGTGGGTCTGCATTTCGAGAGCGGCAATGCGGGAGAGGTCGGCAACGTCCATGGGAAGCGGAAGAAATTGGCGCAAAACGATTGTGGCTGCAAACCACACGCCGCAAGCCAGCAAGTATCCTCAAGCGCACACCCTACGGGTTTTGCCATGCGCTGCGAGGACATCGCTTCCCACCCCGACTTTCGCCACCTGTCATCGATCGGCAATGTGGCGGTCGACCTGCGTTATGCCGGGCCGCACAACTTCGTGGGCCGCGATCTCTACGGCACGCTCGACTGCCACTGGCTGCACCATCTGGCCGCCACCGGCCTGGAGCGTGCGGTGGAGCAGCTGGCCCGCGACGCGCCTGGCCATCGCCTGCTGGTGCTCGACGCGCTGCGCCCGCACCGCGTGCAAGTGCAGCTGTGGGATCACCTCGACGGCACCGGCCTGCGCCAGTACGTGGCAGACCCGGCGCGCGGCTCCATCCATTCATTCGGCATGGCGCTCGACACCACGTTGATCGACGCTGACGGCCAAGAGCTCGACATGGGCAGTGGCTTCGACGAGATGACCGAGCTGTCTCACCCACGCCTGGAAGCCGAGCACCTTGAGCACGGCGCCTTGACGCCCACGCAGGTGCAGCACCGCGAGTGGCTGCGCCGGGCGATGGCCGCCGGTCGCTTCAACGGTGTCGACAACGAGTGGTGGCACTTCGACATGCTGGACCGCAGCCACGTGCGGCAGCACTTCGTGCGGGTGGACTAGGGCCTGTTCACACTACAGCTTCTT
>JACMKW010000007.1 GCA_014379885.1 Rhizobacter sp. | reverse complement strand
TGCGTCACCGCGCCGCCCAGTTCCTCCTGCGTCACCACTTCGTTGGTCACGGTCTTCACGACATCGGGGCCGGTGACGAACATGTAGCTGCTGTCCTTCACCATGAAGATGAAGTCGGTCATGGCCGGCGAGTACACGGCACCCCCGGCGCAAGGGCCCATGATCATGCTGATCTGCGGCACCACACCCGAGGCCATCACGTTGCGCTGGAACACTTCGGCATAACCGCCCAGCGAGGCCACACCTTCCTGGATGCGTGCACCGCCTGAGTCGTTGAGGCCGATCACCGGCGCGCCGACCTTCATCGCCTGATCCATCACCTTGCAGATTTTTTCGGCGTGGGCTTCGGAGAGTGCACCACCGAAGACGGTGAAGTCTTGACTGAAGACAAACACCAGGCGGCCGTTGATCATGCCGTAGCCGGTGACCACACCGTCGCCCGGAATCTTGTTCTCGGCCATGCCGAAGTCGTGGCAACGGTGCTCGACGAACATGTCCCATTCTTCGAAAGTGCCTTCGTCGAGCAGGAGCTCCAGCCGCTCGCGCGCGGTGAGCTTGCCCTTGCCGTGCTGGGCGGCAATGCGTTTTTCGCCGCCACCCAGGCGCGCCAGGGCGCGTTTGGCTTCGAGCTGTTCAATGATGTCGTGCATGGTGTGGTGCTCAGGAACGAGTAAAAAGTTGAAGCAGATGCCGTGCTGCCGATGAAGGGGCCAGGCGAGCTTCGTTGACGCTGTGCACCACCTCGGGCAAGGCCGCGCGCACGGCGGGGTGGTTGCGAAAATCAGTCTGCAAGGTCGACTGGACGATGTCCCACATCCAGGCCATGCCTTGTTGCTTGCGGCGCGCATCGAACTCGCCGTTCGCGCGGCGCAGCTGCACAAAGCGCTCCACCTTCTCCCAGAAGGCGGTGATGCCCTGGAACTTGAGCGCGCTGAGTTGCAGCACGCGCGTGTCGAGCGGGTCGGCGGGGCCGCGGTGGCTGAACATGCGCAAGGCACTGGCGATCTGCGCTTCGGCACGGGTGGCCGCATCGGCATCGATGTCAGCCTTGTTGATGACGACCAGGTCGGCCAACTCCATCACGCCACGCTTGATGGCCTGCAGGTCGTCGCCGGCATTGGGCAATTGCATCAGCACGAACATGTCGGTCATGCCGGCCACGGCTGTTTCGCTCTGGCCAACGCCCACGGTCTCGACGATCACCACGCTGTAGCCGGCGGCCTCGAATACCAGCATGGCTTCGCGCGTTTTGTCGGCCACACCGCCCAAGGTGCCGGAGGCGGGGCTGGGGCGGATGTAGGCGGCCTCGTGCACCGACAGTTTTTCCATGCGGGTTTTGTCGCCGAGGATGGAGCCGCCTGAAATGCTGGAGGAGGGGTCGATGGTGAGCACGGCCACGCGGTGGCCTTTGTCGATGAGCGACAGGCCGAGGGCTTCGATGAAAGTGGATTTGCCGACGCCGGGGACGCCTGAGATGCCCAGGCGGAGTGCGTGGCCGGTGTGCGGCAGCAGGGCGTTGAGCAGGGCATCTGCGCGCAGGCGGTGGTCGGGGCGTGTGGATTCGAGCAAGGTGATGGCTTTGGCCAGGGCTCGGCGGTCGGCGGTGAGGATGGCTTCCACCCCCTCCCGTTCGCCCTGAGGTATCGAAGGGCT
>JACMKW010000389.1 GCA_014379885.1 Rhizobacter sp. | reverse complement strand
TCGTCGAACGGGTTCATGCTCATCTTGACGTTGGCGATGTCCACACCGCTGCCGTCACTCTTCACCCGCACCTTCACGTTGTAGTCAACCACTCGTTTGACGGCTACCAAGACTTTCATCGCGCATTCTCCTGAGACATGGGATTGAATGAATTTTAGTGTTCGCCCCTGGGAGCCCCGGGGGGAATACGATCGTTCGGGGTGAAAAACGAACGATCGTTCGCTTTTGCGATTGTCTCATGACTTCAGCGCTTCGGGCGGCCCCGCGGGCACCCGCTCAACGCCCCTTGAACTTCGCGGGTCGCTTTTCCACAAAAGAGCGCACGCCTTCAGCCCAGTCTTCGCTCGCGAAGATGCGTTTGCTGATGGCACCGAAGTCAGCTACCGCCGCCGCAGGCCCCTCCTCCACGGCCTTGATGGCGTTCAGGCGCGTGGCTATCACGGCCAGCGGCGCCTGCTCGGCAATGCGTTGTGCGATGGCCAGCGCTTCATCGAGCACCTGCGCGTTGGGCACCACCTTCTGCACGAAGTTAAGCCGGTACGCGGTGGCGCTGTCGAACTCATCGCCGGTCAGCAGGTACAGCATCGCATTGCCCAGGCCCGCGCGCTCCGACATGCGCAGCGTGGCGCCCGCGCCAGGCATCAGCCCGCGCTGCACTTCCTTCTGACTGAAGCGGCAGTCAACACCAGCCACCACGATGTCGGCGCCGAACATCAGCTCCAGGCCGACCGTGAAGCAGATGCCTTTCACCGCAGCGATCACCGGCTTGGCACGGCGTCGGTAGCCGGGCTTACCGAAATCGTGAGGCTCGACCATGCCTTCGGGAATCAACTTCTCGCCACGCTCCAGGGCCGCCTGCACCGAGGGCATGTCCAGCCCGGCGGTGAAGTGGTCGCCCATGGCGTGCAGCACGCCGACACGCAGCTCGGGCTCATCGTCAAGCCGGGTGTAGGCCTCGCCCAGCTGGCGAAACATCTCGGGCGTCCAGCCGTTGCGCTTGGCTGGGCGGTTGATGCCGATCAGCAGCACGTTGCCGACAACCTGCGTGTCGATGCAACCTTGAGGCGGGGGCGGTGTGGTGGCGTGGATCTGCATAGGGTTTCTAGGTAGAGGCTGAGGTGACCCTGAATCATCCGCCACACAAGGCCCACACAGTGACCCCCACGCGACTGCGGCGCGCACGCCTTCGGCCTATCCTTGCGCTGTTTGCAGCTTGTGTTGAGAGGCCTCGCAATGACCGTTCCATTTCTTGTTCCGTTCCCCGACACGCCCACCCCCGCGCTCAGCGGCCCGCTTCGCAAGCCGCGCCAGATGCTGGCCGACCAGACCTACGACGGCCACCTGTCGATCCACGACGACAAGACCGCTGAAGACCTGGGCCTGCGCGCCGGCCCGATCGAAGGGCCGACACATTTCAGCCAGTTCGATCCGCTGCTGTTCCAACTCTTCGGCCAGGCCTGGTTCGAGAGCGGCTGCATCAGCTCGCACTACCAGAACATGGTCGTCGAAGGCGAAGAGGTGCGCGCCTTCGTGCAGCCCCCCGCCAAAGGCGAACGCGTGGTGCGCATCTGGGCCGAGAAGCGCGATGGCACGCCGGTGTTGACCGGCACAGCCTCAGTCGGCGACGTGCCCGACACCGCGCATGAAATTCCACAGCGCATCGCCAAGCTGCGCCCGGCCACGGGCCTCGTGATCAACCGCGACCTGAGGGTCGGGCAGCGCGGTGCAGCAAAAGAAACCATCGCCATGGGCTTCGACCAGCACATGGGCGGGCACTACCCGTTCACGCTGGCCTCCAAGCTCAAGGTCATCACCGAACCTTCTCCCTGGTACACGCCCGAAGGCGGTGCTTCATCCCCATGGGGCCGCGCCATCATCCCGATCGAGATGATCAGCGTGCTGCTTGGCAGCACCGTCGACAAGGCGGAGTTCCGCGGCCGCAGGCCGGCAGTCGGCTTGTTCGCCGGCCAGCAGATCCGCCTGGTGAAGGGGCCCTTGTTCGTGGGTCAAACCTATGACCTCGAACGCGAAATCATCGCGCTGAGCGAAAGCGCACGCACTGAGTCTTGCTGGATGCGAACCCAGGTCTTCGAGGCCGGCACGCGCACGCTCGTGGCCGAGATGATCCTCAACAGCGCCACGCTGAAGGCCTCGTATGCCAACTATGAGAACGACGCGCGCGAACTCGGCCTCGTGAAGTAAACAAGGAGACAAGAACATGACCACACGCGACACCGGAACCCCCGACCTGCTGGCCGACCTCGACGAGGGCGTGCTGACGCTGACGATGAACCGGCCCGATGCGCGCAACGCGCTGTCGCGCCCCATGTTGCAGGCACTGCAGCAGCAACTGGTGAGTGCCGAGTTCGACACCGCCGTGCGCTGCATCGTGTTGACCGGCGCAGGCAAGGGCTTTTGCGCCGGCGGCGACGTGAAGGGCATGGCGGCAGCCGGCGACGGCACAGTGGGCCAACGCACCATCGACGAAGCCATCCACCAGCAGCGCTACAGCCAGCGCGAGACTGCAGGCCGCTTGTTCAAAATGCCCAAGCCCACGATCGCCGCGATACCCGGGCCGGCCGCAGGCGCCGGGCTCGCATTGGCGCTGGCTTGTGACCTGCGCGTGATGGCCAGCACCGCGATCATGACAACCGCCTTTGCGCGTGTCGGCTTCTCGGGCGACTACGGCGGCACCTATTTCATGACGCAGCTCGTCGGTGCGGGCAAAGCTCGCGAGCTGTTCCTGCTAAGCGAGCGTGTCTCGGCAGAAGAAGCGCTGCGCATCGGCCTCACCAACTGGGTGTGCCCACCCGAGGCATTGGCAGACCGCGCCGGCGAGATCGCGCGCCGCCTCGCCGCAGGGCCGACCGTGGCCTACCGCTACATGAAGGAAAACCTCAACCGCGCGATGGCTGGCGAAGTCGACGAATGCCTCGACCTCGAAGCCACGCACCAGATCCACACCGGCCAGACCGAGGACCACCGCGAAGCTGCACGCGCCTTCGTCGACAAGCGCGAGCCAGTGTTTAAAGGCCGTTGATGCAGCCAATGCTTCGCACTGCGGCCATCGCCGCCCTCACCGCCCCCGGCCAGCCGGGCGAGTTGGAAGACATCGTGGTCAACGGCCGCCAACTGCGCGTCTTCAAGAACGCGCCGCCCACACTGCGCGCCTATTTCGAGGCCTACGTCACCGAGTTGCCTTTCCTGGTTTACGAAGACGAGCGACTCAGCTTCGCGCAGGCCTGGCAGCAGGCCTCGCGCATCGGCCATGTGCTGGTTCACGACTGCGGCATCCGCCCCGGCGATCGCGTGGCCATTTCGATGCGCAACTACCCCGAGTGGATGCTGGCCTTCAGCGCCATCACCTCCATTGGTGCAGTTGCCGTGGCCATGAATGCCCACTGGCAGGCCGACGAGATGAACTACGGCCTGACCGACTGTGGTGCGAAGGCGCTGTTCGCCGACCAGGAGCGGTTGGACCGCCTGGCCCAGCACCCCATCGCAGGGCTGCACGTGCTGGTCGTGCGTGCGACCAAGCTGCCAGCCGGCGCACGTGACCTGAAAGCCGCCACTGAAGCGCTGGGCGACGTGCCCATGCCGCCGGTCGACATTCAGCCCGATGACTTGGCCATCATGCTTTACACCTCGGGGTCGAGTGGGCGTCCGAAGGGTGTGCCGTCGACGCACCGCATGGTGCTGTCGGCCCTGCTCTCGTGGGAGCTCGACTACGCCATCATTGCGGCGGTGAACGGCACCGAGCCGGCGGTTGCGACCGAACAGCCGGGCACGCTGCTGGCGGTGCCGCTGTTCCACGTGACAGCGCTTCATTCGTCCTACCTCACCAGCTACCGCACGCAGCGGCGCATCGTCTGCATGTACCGCTGGGACGCCGACAAGGCCGCTGAATTGATCGATCGTGAACGGCTCACCTCGCTCACCGGCCCTGCCGCTGTCACGGGCGACCTGGTGCGTGTGGCGCTATCGGGCCGCTACAGCCTGGCCACGCTCGCCTCGCTGGGCGGCGGTGGCGCTCCACGTGCGCCCGAGCAAGTGCGGCAGATCAAGTCGAGCTTCACCCAGGCCTTGCCCAACATCGGCTGGGGCATGACCGAGACCAACGCCATCGGGGCGGGCATCGTCGGTGAAGACTACGTGGCCCACCCCAGCAGCTCGGGCCACTGCTCGCAGGTGCTGGAAATCCGCGTCACCGATGAGATCGGCCACGTGCTGCCAGCCGGCGAACGCGGCGAACTGTGGGTACGCGGCACCTCGGTGTTCACCGGCTACTGGAACCTGCCGGAAGCGAATGCCCAGTCATTCGAAGGCGACTGGTTTCGCACCGGCGACGGCGCCATCATCGACGCCGAGGGCTACCTCTACATCGTCGACCGCATCAAGGACTTGATCATCCGTGGCGGCGAGAACATCGGCTGCGGCCATGTGGAAGCCGCGTTGCTGATGCACCCCGACGTGCACGAAGCCTCGGTGTACGCGGTGCCCGATGAGCGCCTGGGCGAAGAAGTCGGCGCCACGGTGCACGGCAGCGCCACGCTGGACCTCGATGCGCTGCGCACGTTTCTCGAAGGCCACCTCGCGCGCTTCGAGCTGCCGCGCTACATCCTGAAAGCCGACGGCCCACTGCCGCGCACACCCTCGGGCAAGATCTTCAAGCGCGAGATTCGCGCCACCGCGCTCGCCCAGCTGCAGCCGCCCACCGCCTGACCGAACACCTCTCTTCCCAAATGAAAGACTTTTCATGAAGACGCGCATCACCGAAATGTTCGGCATCCAGCACCCCATCATCCAGGGCGGCATGCACTATGTGGGTTTTGCCGAGATGGCCGCGGCCGTGTCGAACGCCGGTGGTTTGGGCCTCATCACGGGCCTCACGCAACGCTCGCCCGAACTGCTAGCCAAGGAGATCGCTCGTTGCCGCGAGATGACCGACAAACCCGTCGGCGTGAACCTCACCTTCCTGCCTTCGCTCGCGTCTCCCGACTACCCGGGCTACGTGAAGGCCATCATCGATGGCGGCGTGAAGGCGGTTGAGACGGCTGGCAACAACCCGCAAAAGTGGATGCCTGCTCTGAAAGAGGCAGGCATCAAAGTGATCCACAAATGCACCTCGGTGCGCCACGCATTGAAGGCCGAGGCCGTTGGTTGTGATGCAGTGAGCGTCGATGGCTTCGAGTGCGGTGGCCACCCTGGCGAAGACGATGTGCCCAACTTCATCTTGCTGCCGCGCGCGGCCGAAGAGCTGAAGATCCCGTTTGTCGCCTCGGGTGGCATGGCCGACGGCCGCTCGCTGGTGGCCGCGCTCGCGCTCGGCGCCGATGGCATGAACATGGGCACACGCTTCATTGCAACGAAAGAAGCGCCGGTGCATGAGAACGTTAAGAACGCCATCGTCGCGGCCACCGAGCTCGACACCCGCCTCGTAATGCGCCCGCTGCGCAACACCGAACGCGTGCTGACCAATGCGGCGGTCGAGCGCCTGCTCGAAAAAGAGCGCAAGCTTGGTGCTGCGCTGACGTTCGAAGACATCGCGGCCGAGGTGGCCGGTGTCTATCCACGCATCATGAAAGAAGGCGAGATGGACCTGGGTGCGTGGTCATGCGGCATGGTGGCCGGCTTGATTCACGACGTGCCGACGGTGCAGGAGTTGATCGACCGCATCATGGCCGAGGCCAATGCGATTATTGGGCAGCGGCTCGCCAAATTCGCTGCCGGCTGAGCCACATCGGCAAGGGGCGATGTTCGAACGGGGCTTCGATACCTCAGCCTGAGCGGGTAATTTGCGTTCGACGGGCTTTGCATACCACCAGCCGCTCAGGCTGAGGTATTGAAGCCCGCTGAGTCAACGCCACAACCCCGTCGGCCCCGCTCCCTGCGGTTGCGGCTCACGCCGCGTGCGGCCCGCCGGTCGCATCAGGATCGTCGGGAAGCTCACCGGCAGGGTCTGCGGGAAGTCGCGGCTGTAATGCAGGCCGCGGCTCTCGTGCCGCATCAGCGCCGAACGCACGATCAGCTCGGCGCAATCCACCAAATTGCGCAGCTCCAGCAGGTCGCGCGTGACGCGAAAGCTGCCGTAGTAATCGTCAATCTCGCTGCGCAGCAAGTGAATGCGGTGCAGGGCACGCTCCAGCCGCTTGGTGGTGCGCACGATGCCCACGTAGTTCCACATCAAGAGACGCAGCTCATCCCAGTTGTGTGAGATGACGACTTGCTCGTCGGCATTTTCAACCTTGCTCTCGTCCCAGGCGGGTAACTCTGGATGCGAGCCATCGGCACGTTCAAGGATGTCGTCAGCGCAAGTCTTGCCCAGCACCACACATTCGAGCAATGAGTTGCTGGCCAGCCGGTTGGCACCGTGCAGGCCGGTGTAGGTGGTCTCGCCCACGGCATACAGGCCCGGGATGTCGCTGCGGCCGAGCAGATCGGTGACCACGCCGCCGCAGGTGTAGTGCGCGGCGGGCACCACGGGAATGGGCTGCTGCGTGATGTCGATGCCCAGCTTCAGGCAGCGTGCGTAGATGGTCGGGAAATGTTCCTTGAGGAAATCAGCGCCCAGGTGGGTGGCGTCGAGCAACACGTTGTCAACACCGTGCTTCTTCATCTCGAAGTCGATCGCGCGGGCCACGATGTCGCGCGGGGCCAGCTCGCCACGCTCGTCATGCGCCTGCATGAAACGTGTGCCGTCGGGCAAGAGCAACCTGCCACCTTCGCCGCGCAAAGCCTCGGTGATGAGGAAGCTGCGCTCCTGCGGGTGATACAGGCAGGTCGGGTGAAACTGGATGAATTCCATGTTGCCCACGCGCGCACCAGCCCGCCAGGCCATCGCAATGCCGTCACCCGTGGAGGTGTCGGGGTTGGTGGTGTAGCGGTACACCTTGCCGGCGCCGCCGGTGGCCATCACTACCGCCGCAGCGGGCAGGGTTTCGACGCGTTGCTTGTCGATGTCGAGTGCATAGACCCCGTAACAGCGGGGCTGCTCTTCGCGCTTGAGGTGGCGCGAGGTGATCACGTCGACCGCCATCCAGCGCTCCAGCAGTCGAATGTTGGGGTGGCGGCCTACCTCTTCGAGCAGCACGTCGTGAATGGCCTTGCCGGTGGCATCGGCGGCATGCG
>JACMKW010000388.1 GCA_014379885.1 Rhizobacter sp. | reverse complement strand
CGCCCGGTGCTCGGCCGCACCCTCGCCTGCCTGGTGCGCCTGCCACAGGCTCACCACGGGGAAGGCGCTGCTGAGCACGGCGGTGCCTGGCATCAGCTCGATGCGCAGTTGTGACGGGTCGACCTCGGCCAACAGGCCAAGCGTGGACGTGTCGGCCTCGTCGTCTGCTGCGCGTTCCGCAGCGGCCAACAGCCAGTCGAGCCGCGCGGCGTCGGGCAGGTAGGGCACGTCGGCGAGCTGCTCGCTGTCGGCAATGAATGCAGGCAAGGTTTCACCGAAGCAGGCCAGGTCGCCACGCTCCGGCGGGCAGGTGTGCCAGAAGGCGCGTGCCAAGTCGGCGAACGACGCTTCCCCCACGAGAGCTTGCACGGTCGGGAATGAAGCCGCCAGGGACCGCTCGGCCGATGCACCGGCATTGGCCTGGTAGGCCTGCAGGCCACGCTGTGTGCGCGTCGGCGGGTGCAGCAGCCAGCCTTGCAGCGATGCGCCTTGATCGCGCCGCAGCAGCGTCGCCATCAAGGCCTGCTGGCGTGCACGCTCGCTCATGGAGTGCCACGCATCAGCTCGGCCGCCGTGCGGGCTTCGCCCAGCAGCACGTCGAGCGCCGGCAGGTCGGTGTCCCACTCCACCAGCGTGGCCACCGGCCCGAGGCGCTGGAGAGCATGGCGATAGACCTGCCACACCGGCTCGTGCACACGGCTGCCGTGGTCGTCGATCACGATGTCGCCCATGTCCTGGTAGCCGGCGAGGTGGATCTCGCCGACGCTGCCCGGCGCAATGGCGTCGACCCAGTCGCAGGCGCTTCGCACGGGGTCGTCCACGCCGTCATTCAGCGCGTTCACCACCAGGTTGTTGACGTCGAGCAGCAGGCCGCACCCGCTGCGCCGCACGAGCGCGTTGAAGAACTCGGGTTCGCTGAAGTCTCGGTCGGCAAAAGCCAGGTAGGCGGAAAGATTCTCCACCAGCAGGGGCCGTTTCAACCGGTCTTGCACTTGCGACACATTGGCCACCATGATGGCCAGCGATTCATGGGTGAAGGCCAGCGGCAACAAATCGTTGCCATGCAGCACCGGCCCGCCCGGGCGTTGCGGCGCACGGGCAAAACTCGCGTGGTCGGACACCCGCACCGGGTCGATGCGATCCACCAGCCGCGCCAGCCGATCCAGGTGCCACGGGTCCAGCCCCACGGCCGAACCCAGCGACAAACCCACACCGTGCAGGCTCACGGCGTAGTGCGAACGTGCCTCGTGCAACACAGCCAGCGCCGCGCCGCCATCGGCAAAGAAATTCTCGGAATGCACCTCTACAAACCCGAGGTCTGTGAGGTCGGGGCGCCGCTCCAGCAGCTCGGCGTAGTGGGGTTGGCGCAGGCCCACCCCAGCTTGCACGTGCAGTGCGGCGCCCATGGTCACGCGTGTGCGTGGCTTACTTCTTCATCGCCTTCTTGGCGGTGTCGGCATCGGTGCCGCCCATGTCCTTGCAGGTGCCCTTGGCAACGTACTTCCACTCGTCGGCGCTCTTGTCGGCCTTGGACTGGCCAGCGCACGAATGCGAACCCGACAGGTTGGCGCAATCATTTTGGCCGGCCGCGGCAATGCCGTAGCACTTCTCCTTGGCCTTGTCTTGTGCGGCCACCTGGCCCACCAGGCCGAGGGCGAGAACGGAAGCCAGTGCGGTCGAAGCGATCAGACGTTGGTTCATGAAATTTTCTCCTTGAGTGGGTGACGAAATGCAGCGAGTGACGGTGTCGCCAGAAAATGAACGACCCGCTTCAGTCGACCCCGGCCGGGGTTTCTTACAGCGTCTCGCGGCGCTGCGTAGTTTCCCCGAATCGGAAGCCAACAATCGTTCCTAGACTCACAACTCACACAAAGAACCGCGCCTGGCATGCGGCATGCTAATTTCCGCCGTCCACGCCACCGTTTTTCTCCACCCCTTCTACCGAATGGAACTCTCATGAACCGGATTCGCCGCTCCACGCTGGGTTGTGTCGTCGCCGGGGTTCTGATGGCCGGGCTCACCAGCGCCCAGGCCCAGACCAAGTGGGATCTGCCGTGTGCCTACGCCGCGAGCAACTTCCACACCGAGAACCTGATGCAGTTTGCCGCTGACGTCGACCGTGCCACCAGCGGCAAGCTCAAGATCACCGTGCACGCCAACGCTTCGCTGTTCAAGGCGCCCGAGATCAAGCGTGCGGTGCAAGGTGGGCAGGCCCAGATCGGCGAGATCTTGCTGGTGAACTACCAGAACGAGTGGCAGATCTTCGGCGCCGACGGCCAACCCTTCCTGGCCGACAACTACGAAGAGTCGGCCAAGCTGTACAAGGCCCAGAAGCCAGTTCTCGAAAAGAAGCTCTCCGAGCAGGGGCTGATGCTGCTGTATGCCGTGGCTTGGCCGCCGCAGGGCATTTTCAGCAAGAAACCCATCAACTCTGCGGCTGACCTCAAAGGCATCAAGTGGCGCTCCTACAGCCCGGTCACCTCGCGCATTGCCGAGCTGCTGGGTGCTCAGCCGGTCACGGTGCAGGCGGCCGAGCTGTCGCAGGCCATGGCCACCGGGGTGATCGAGTCGTACATGTCGTCGGGCTCCACCGGCTACGACACCAAGACCTACGAGCACCTCAAGTACTTCACCGACACCCAGGCCTGGCTGCCCAAGAACGCGGTGCTGGTCAACAAGGCGGCCTTCGACGCGCTCGACAAACCCACCCAATCCGCCTTGCTGAAGGCCGCGGCCGATGCGGAAACCCGTGGTTGGGTCACTTCCCGCGCCAAGAACACCGAGTATCTGGAGCTGCTCAAGAAAAACGGCATGACCATCGTTGCGCCCTCGGCCCAGCTCAAGGCCGACATGAAGAAGGTGGGCGACACCATGCTGCAAGAGTGGCTGCAAAAGGCCGGGCCCGAGGGCCAGGCCATCGTCGACGCCTACCGCAAGTAGGCATTTCCGGTGAACGCCGTTGCCACGCCGGGGCGCACCCGGCGCGTGCTGGATGCGCTGTACCTGTTCGCCGGCCAGATGGCGGCGTTCTCAGTGCTGCTGATCTTCTTGCTGATGATCCTGGCGTCTGTGGGCCGCATCGCGGGCTGGCGTGTGTCGTGGGTGGCCGATGTGGTGTCGTGGCTGTGCGCAGCGTCGGCCTTTCTGGCGATGGCCCACGCCTTCAAGCACGGGGACTTCGTGCGTGTGACCTTGCTGCTTGAGAAGATGCCGCCGCGCTTGCTGCGGGTGATGGAAGTGGTGTCGCTGAGCATCGCCGCCGTGGCCATTGGCTACCTGGCTTTCTGGGCGATTCGCTTCACGCTGGAGAGCTGGCAGTTCAACGACATCGCCGGCAACATGGTGCCCATTCCCATCTGGATCCCGCAACTGAGCTTCGTCTTCGGTGCGGTGCTGTTTGCCGTGGCGGTGGTCGACGAGCTGGTGATCGTGCTGCGCGGTGAAAAGCCTACCTATGTGCGCCTGGTGGAAGAGCGGCATGCGCGTGGTGACTTCTCCGAGGACATTTAGATGAGCCTCATCACCATGGGGGCGCTGCTGCTCGTCATCTTGCTGG
>JACMKW010000387.1 GCA_014379885.1 Rhizobacter sp. | reverse complement strand
TGCAGCGTGGCGGTGTCACGCATGGTGCCGGCGAGCGGCGGCGGGATCATGCCGTTGGCAGTGAAGCGCTGACGTGTGGAGTCGAACGAGCCATTCACCTGCACGCCCTGCGCGGCATGAAGGGTGTCGACCGCGGCCTGCGAGCGCGCGAGCCGCGCTTGGGCCGCCTTGAGACTGGGGCTGCCATCGAGCGCGCGGTTCACCAGCCCAGACAAGGTGGCGTCGCCAAAGCCTTGCCACCAATCGGCGGCAATCGGGTCGGCCTGCGCGTCGCTGACGCCCACGGCTGCCGGGGCCAGGGTCTTGGCGCTGGACGCAATGCCCGCCGTGCTGGGCACAGCCGGCCAAGGTGAGCACCAGGGTGGAGGCCAAAGCCACGACGAGGGCCGTGAGCACCGGCAGCGCCTCGGCGCGCCGGCGCTTTTCAGGGGTGAGAAGCCGTGTCATGTTGTTGATCTTCCGGGAAACTTGTTTGGGCTTTATTTGCTTAGGCAGTTAACTGAACGCATGCGCACTCTCTGTGCTTGCGCAGGCCTCAGGGCGTGTCGCGCATGTTTTCACCATTGGCCAGCATGCGCCGCAAGTAGCCGGTGAGTGCCTGCCACTCGGTCTTGGAAAAACCGGCCAGGTGGGCGTTCATCACTTCAACCAAGGCACCCGGGATCTTGTCGGCCGCCGCCTCGCCCTCGGGCGTGAGCTCGAGGTTGACCACGCGCCGGTCTTCGGTCGAGCGCACCCGTTTGCACAAGCCCTTGGCCTCCAGCCTGTCGAGGAGACGGGTGGTCGCGCCGGGGTCGGTTTGCAGCTCGCGGGCGAGCTCGGCCACGGTGCTGGCCATGCCTTTTTTCAGCTTGAAAAGAGGCTCCCACTGCGCATTGGTCAGGCCACAGGGCTCCAGGCGTTTGTCGGTTTCCGACTTCATGGAAGTGAGCAAGCGCCGCACCAGATAGCCCACGCTTTCGTCCGGGCCGTACTCATTGGGACGGTAGAAGTCGGCAGGCGGCAAAGGACGCGGCATGGCAGGGGGCAACAAGGCCGTTTGGTGCAGTGCGGCGAACTTTAGATGCCTAGGCATTTAATGTCAAGGCTTCGATTCGTGAAGAAGTTCCAAACCCCTGGCACCGCTAGACTTCGCGCATGCCCGCACCCCTGACACCTGCCCTCCCCGCGCCCGGCCGCAATGTGAAATCTCTCAATGGCCTGTGGCCCTTTTTGCGGCCCTACCGGGTGCACATGGCGGTGGCCGTGGTCTTTCTGGTGCTCGCTGCCGCCGCCACGCTGGTGTTCCCGATCGCGCTCAAGTCGCTGATCGACCAAGGCCTGGTGTCCACCGACCCGGGTGCACGTGTGATGGCGCTGCGCGAGCATTTCTTTGCGCTGTTTGCGGTTGGTGCGGCGCTCGGGTTGTTCTCGGCGGCGCGCTTTTACGCCGTCACCTGGCTGGGCGAGCGTGTGACCGCCGATCTGCGCAACGCCGTGTATTCGCACGTGGTCAAACAAAGCCCCGAGTTCTTCGAGACCACACAAACCGGTGAGGTGCTGTCGCGCCTGACCACCGACACCACACTTGTTCAAACAGTCGTCGGCTCCAGCCTGTCGATGGGCTTGCGCAACGCGGTGATGGGCGTCGGCGCGATGGCCATGCTCGTCATCACCAACCCGTACGTGATGTCGCAGGTGCTGGGCATTCTGATCATCGTGGTGCTGCCTTCGCTGTACTTCGGGCGCCGCGTGCGCAAGCTCAGCCGCGCGAGCCAAGACCGTGTGGCCGATTCGGCCGCCATTGCCGCCGAAGTGCTGAACGCCATTCCGGTGGTGCAGAGCTACACGCAAGAGCAGCGCGAGGCCGATCGCTTCGACGCCTCGACCGAAAACGCCTTCCAGACCGCCATCCGCCGCACGCGGGTGCGCTCGGGCCTGGTGGCCTTCATCATCACCGCCACCTTCGGCGCGCTGCTGTGGGGCCTGTACCAGGGCAC
>JACMKW010000386.1 GCA_014379885.1 Rhizobacter sp. | reverse complement strand
GTCATTCGCAACATCAACAGCTTCACCCTGGGCGCGCGCTCGGTCAACCCGCGGGTCAGAACCAAGGTGGTGTGGGTCAACCAGTGGTTCGATCCCCCCAAAGAAGCCGAGGCGGCGCAAGCCTTGATCAAGGGCGGTGCGGACGTACTGTTTCAAAACACCGACTCCTCGGCCGTGCTCAAGACCGCGGGCAAGGCCGGCAAGTACGCCTTCGGCTGGGACAGCGACATGTCGACCTACGCGCCTGAGGCCCACCTCGCCTCGGCCATCATCAACTGGGCGCCGTACTACATCAAGGCCACCGGTGATGCGCTCGAAGGCAAGTGGGCCACCGGCAGCACTTGGTGGGGCGTGAAAGAAGGCGCGATCGACATCGTGTCCATCTCCGACAAGGTGCCGGCCGACATCAAGACCAAGGTAGAGACCATCAAGGCGGGCCTGAAAGATGGTTCGTTCGCGATCTGGAAGGGCCCCATCGTCGGCAACGACGGCAAGGAACTGATCAAGACGGGCGAGACCGCCGATGACAAGTTCCTCGGTGGCGTCAACTTCTACGTGAAGGGTGTTGAGGGCAAGGTGCCGGGCGCGAAGTAAACGCACGGTGGCTTGCCAGCTCGGAGGCCGCCGCGTGCGGCCTTCGTTTTTCCCAGTCGCTGCATGATCGAAACCACCCTTTGGCACCCCGTCGCAGAGAGCGCATCGCTCGGTGATGCGCCGCTGCCCGTTCGTTTGCTGGAGCGCGACCTCGTGCTGTGGCGCGACAACTTCGGCCTTGCCCACGCCTGGGCCGACCGTTGCCCGCACCGCGGCACCAAGCTCTCCTTGGGCCGCGTGCTGCACACCGACGAGGGCTCGCACATCGAGTGCCCCTACCACGGCTGGCAGTTCGGCCCTCAAGGCGCCTGCCGCCTGATCCCCGCCCTGCCCAACTTCACACCCCCCGCGTCTCACACCGCCTGCACCCACGAAGCCCATGAAGCCCATGGCTTGATCTGGGTGCGACTGCAAACCAGCCACCACCTGCCACCCACGTTCGATGCGGAGCACGACGCACGCCTGCGCAAACTGCTGTGCGGCCCCTACGAGGTGGCGGCCAGTGCGCCACGCATCGTCGAGAACTTTCTCGATCTGGCGCACTTCGGCTTCGTGCACGAGGGCCTGCTCGGCGACCGCCAGCACACAGGCCTGGCCGATTACCGCATCGACGCCACCGCCCACGGCTTCATCGCCCACGGCTGCCAAGCCTGGCAACCGCAGAGCAACCGCCTGGCCGCGCAGGGCAGCGTGGTCGACTACCGCTATGAACTTACCGGCCCCTTCAGCGCGCAGCTCACCAAGCTGCCGCAAGCACAAGGTGGCTACCAAGACGTGATCGGCCTCTTCATCTGCCCCATCGACCCCGAACGCAGCCGGGTGTGGTTTCGCGTGGCGCTGACCGACTTCGATTCGAGCGACGACGATCTGCGTACCTTCCAAGACACGATCTTCATGCAAGATCGCCCGGTGCTCGAATCACAAAGCCCCAAGCGCCTGCCGCTTTCCGGTGGCGAGGTTCACAGCGCAGCCGACCGCAGTTCGGCCGCCTACCGCCGCTTGTTGAGTGAGCGCGGCATCACCTTTGGAGTGTGTTGATGACGACAGCCCCCGAATCCCTGGCTCACATCCCGCGCGAGCGCCTGCCCGCCCTGCTGCGCGCCATGCCCAAGGCCGAGTTGCACATCCACATCGAAGGCTCGCTCGAACCCGAGCTGATCTTTGCGCTGGCCCAGCGCAACGGGGTGACCCTTCCCTACCCTTCGGTCGAAGCCCTGCGCGCCGCCTACGCCTTCACCGACCTGCAAAGCTTTCTCGACATTTACTACGCCGGTGCCAGCGTGCTGCTGAAAGAAGAAGATTTTTTCGACATGGCCATGGCCTACTTCCGCCGCGCCGCGGCTGACAACGTGGTGCATTCGGAATTGTTCTTCGACCCGCAGACCCACACCGACCGCGGCGTGAGCTTCGAGACGGTGATCAAGGGCCTCACGCGCGCCTGCGAGACCGCAAGCAAGGAACTCGGCGTCAGCGCGCTGCTGATCATGTGCTTCTTGCGCCACCTCAGCGAAGAAGCTGCGTTTGCCACGCTGGAAGCGTCGCTGCCCTACCGCCAACATTTCACCGGCGTGGGCCTGGACAGCGGCGAACGCGGCAACCCGCCCGAGAAGTTCGCCCGCGTCTTCGAGCGCTGCCGAGCGCTCGGCCTGCACGTGGTGGCCCATGCGGGCGAAGAAGGCCCGCCCGACTACATCTGGGACGCCATCGAGCTGCTCAAGGTCGAGCGCATCGACCACGGCGTGCGCTGTCTCGAAGACCCGCGCCTGGTGCTGCGCCTGGCCGCGGCACGCATGCCGCTCACCGTGTGCCCGCTCTCCAACGTGAAGCTGTGCGTCTTCAAGACGCTGGCCGAGCACAACCTCTTCACGCTGCTGGAGGCCGGTTTGTGCGTGACCATCAACTCTGACGACCCGGCCTACTTCGGCGGCTACATCAACCAGAACTTCACCGAAGCCTTTGATGCGCTGCCGCAACTGACGGCGCGTCATGCGTACCAGCTGGCACTCAACAGTTTCGACGCCAGTTTTGCATCGGCTGACGACAAGCAGCGCTGGTCGGCCCGGCTTGGCAAGGTGTTTGCCGCCGCTTGAGAGACCCACTGGGCTCGCGGGTTGTGGCCTGACCGAAGGTGTTGGCTTTGTCCTACGGGATTTTTTGGCAAGCCGGGGTATCCTCGGCTACCTGATTCAGACTCGGTTCAGGTATTTGTCAGGCTTCCCAAAATCCCATGTACGACAACATCCGTGCCGACCTGCGCTCCTACAAAGGGAAGTGGTGGGAACAAGGCTTCTGGGTCATGCTGGTTTACCGCTTCGGGCGCTGGCGCTACGGTGTACGGCCGGTGCTGCTGCGCAAGGCGTTCTCGCTCATCTACAAGATCGCCTACAAGCTGATCCAGATCATTACCGGCATTGATCTGCCCTGCGAGGCGCAGGTTGGCCGCAACTTCATCATCGACCACTTCGGTGGAATCATCGTGAGCGGCTACGCCAAGTTTGGTGACAACTGCCGCATCCGCAACGGTGTTTCGGTGGGCTTGCGGCGCGTGGAGTCGCCTTGTGCGCCGGTGATTGGCAACAACGTCGACATCGGCGCGGGCGCCAAACTGCTTGGAGACATCACCATCGGCGACAACGTGCTGATCGGCGCGAACGCGGTAGTCATCACCGACGTGCCGTCGAACAGCATGGCGATGGGCGTGCCGGCGATCATCCGGCCGAGAGAGCCCGACCGAAATGAGCGAAACAACGATGCCTCGCACCACGCCCCGCATCACCCCTCGTTGAGCGTCGTGGCCGTTGCCCGAAAAACCCTGCCTGAACCCGGCCCGATGTCACGCTGGCCCTGACGGCTCAGCGCAAACCGTCGGTGTTCTTTTTCAGCATGCGGG
>JACMKW010000006.1 GCA_014379885.1 Rhizobacter sp. | reverse complement strand
GCATGTCCCACGCGCCGCCGTGAACGATCAGTGCTTGTGTCATAAAAGTGCTGAGTGCTGAGCGGCAAGTGGTGAGTTGCGAATAATGAGCGTTATACTCAGCACTCAGCACTCAGTCCTACTGCGCAGGCTTCAGCGGCCCCTCTTCGTAGATATTCGCCGAGTTGTACAGCATCCAGCCGGCGTTGCCCGCTTCCTCGGCGGCGTCGATCTGGGCGCGAATCTCCTTGTCGCCGTACTTCACCACCTTAGCCGCCCACGGGTCGGTGTGCGCCTGAAGCCAGGGCCGCAACAGCCCGTACTTGCCCGCCATCAGCTTCTGGCCGCTTTCCACGCTGCCCTTAACCACCTCGTAGGGATGATCCACCGGGTACTCGAAATCCAGGTAGTTGCCCCAGAAGAGCGAGGGGTAAATCATCGGACCCACGTAGTCAGAATAGTTGGCAAACAACGCCATATCCTGGGCAATCGGCATCGAGGGCGCCAGCACCGTGCGGCCGAAGACGTCGATCGACAAGTAGGCGCCAGCACCGTTGATCGCGCGCTGCGACTCTTTCAAAAAGCTGGCGATGTTCTGGTACATCGCGTCGGGGTTCTTCTTCGGGTCGGTGGGCTGCGAAAAGACATACTCGCTGCTATACGTTGCCGGGTTGCCGTCGGGGTAGCGGATGTAGTCGTAGTTAATCTCGTCGAAGCCCATTTGCACCGCTTCGACCGAGAGCTGAATGTTGTAGTTCCACACATTCTTGTTCCACGGGTCGAGCCAGGCGTAGCGAATGCCGGGGCCAGGCAGGTCGGCATAGACCTTGCCGGTGGCGGCGTCTTTGATCGCCCACTCGGGCCGCGCGTCGGCCAGCGCGTTGTCGTGCGAGAAAACTTGCACGCGGGCGATCGTGTAGATGCCGCGCTTCTTGGCCTCGGCCAGGAAGGCGCCCATGTCCACATAGTCGCGCGCGGTGCCAAGCTCCTTCACAAGCGGCACCTGCGAGTCGTAGTAGATCGTGCCCAGGTCGTCGCGCAAATCCGACTTGAGGTCGACGATGATCGCGTTCAGCTCGCTCTGGTCGATCAGGTCGAAGTACTGGTTGAGCAGTTTGGGTCCAGAAGAGGCAACAGCGGCGGTGATATAGAGCGCCTTGGCCTCGAACGGCTCCAGCGCGATCGTTGCCGGCACCTTGCCCGGCTCTAGCTTCAGCACAGCCTTGACATAGCCCGGCGCCAGCACCTGCACGTAGCCGCTCTCGGGGATGCCCTCAAGTGTGAAGCTGCCGTCCTTGCTGCCGTCGATGCGCACGAAGGCCACATCTGTTCCTGGCAGGGTGGTGGTGGCCATAATTGTGGCGTTCGCGATCGGCTTGCCGGTGGCCTTGTCGACCACGGCGCCCTTCAGCACGTCCGGGCGCAGCACGGCGTCGAGCATGGTGGTTGAGCCAACCTGCTGCGAAAGCTGGGCGTAGCCCTCGGCGGCCACCTCCACGGCTGTGGCGTCGGCGGCAACGTTCTCCAGCTTGTAGCGACCCTCGGCGTCGGTTGTCGCTTCGGCACCACGCGCGCTGCCCTTGAGCGCGGCAATTTTGGCGCCAGCCACGGGCACGCCGCTGAAGCGGTCGGTGATCACGCCGCTGAGCGTGTTGGGGCGCAGCGCCACATCCTGGGTGGTGGTCCGGCTCACATCCACGCTGATAGGCTCGTAGTCAACTGCGTTCACTGCCAGTTTGAACTCGGCGGGTACACCCTCGATACGATAGCGGCCGGCAGTGTCGGTGGTGGCGCTGAGAGTGCGGGTGGCGTCGAGCGCTACGCTCACGCGCGCCCCGGCCAGCGGCTTGCCCGCAGCCTTGTCGGCCACCAGGCCCACAAGAGTGTTGGGGCGCAGCACGGCGTCGAGCGTCACTGCGGGCGGAGTGGGCTTGGCGAGCTGCGGCTGGCTTTCGAGCGTGATAGCCAGCGGCTCGTAGCCGGAGGCGGCTATTTGCAGGGTGTCTTGTGCGGCCCAGCTGGTGGCGTTGTAGCTGCCGCTTGGGTCGGTGGCCTGCTGCCAGCGCGGCGCGCTGCCGCCCGTTTGCAGCAGGCTCACGTTGGCGGCTGCCACGGGCTTGCCGGTGTACGCGTCGCGCACGGTGCCGG
>JACMKW010000385.1 GCA_014379885.1 Rhizobacter sp. | reverse complement strand
CTCCAGCTCTCGCGCCCGCGCAGGCCGCGCAACGCAAACCCGTGCAGGCGGTGGCCAAGGCTCAAGCACCCGCATCGGCTGCGGTGGCTGCCGCCCCCGAGCGGCCCGCCATCACGTACAACGAGTTGCCCGACAACATACGCCGCGAGCTGCCTCAACTGGTGATTGGTGGCGCGATGTACTCGCAGACCCCCGCCAACCGCATGCTCATCCTCAACGGCCAGGTGTTCCATGAAGGCGACAAAGTGGCCGGGGAGTTGCTGCTGGAGCAGATCAAGCTGAAATCAGCCGTGCTCGCCTACAAAGGCTACCGCTACAGCATCAACTACTGAGTGGAAAAAGGGTGCAAGCCTTGCGACCTGCACCCTTCATACGCTCACCGGCTGATCAGCTGAGCTTGCACTGCCGGTGGTGCGATGGCGTAGTGGTCGAACTGCATCGAGTACTGCGCACGCCCTGAAGAGAGCGCACGCAGCGTGCCGATGTAGCCGAACATTTCCGACAGCGGCACATGCGCTTCGACCACCGCCGCGTTGCCGCGGCTGTGCTGCCCATGGATCGTGCCGCGCCGGCGATTCAGGTCACCGATGGTGTCGCCCAGGTGGTCGGCAGGTGTCACCACCTCCACGGCCATCAAGGGCTCCAGCACCACCGGCGCGGCTTTCGCTGCCGCCTCACGCAATGCGGCGGCTGCTGCCAGCTCGAAAGCCAGCGTCGACGAGTCGCGTTCGTGATGGCTGCCATCGACCAAGGTCGCTTGGAAGTCGACCAGCGGGAAACCCGCCAGCACACCCGCCTCGGCTGCGCGACGCACGCCGCTTTCCACCGCGGGAATGAACTCGCGCGGAATCGCACCGCCCACCACCTGGCTCTCGAAGCGCACACCTTCGCCGCGCGGTAGCGGCGTGAGGCGCAGCGTCAACTCGGCGTATTGCCCAGGCCCGCCAGTCTGCTTCTTGTGCAGGTGCCGCACCTCGGCCGGCTTCGTGATGGTTTCGCGGTAGGCCACTTGCGGCCGCCCGGTTGACACGTTCACGTGGTGCTTGGTGCGCAGTTTCTCCAGCGTCACCTCCAGCTGCAACTCGCCCATGCCGGACAGGATCGTCTGGCCCGACTCGCTGTCTTGCCGAATGCGCAGGCTCGGGTCTTCGCGCACGAGCGCGTGCAAGGCCTTGCCCAGCAACTGCTGATCGGCCTGTGTCTTGGGCTCCACCGCCACATGGATTACCGGCTCGGGGATGCTGATCTCCTCCAGCACCACCGGGTGCTGGCGGTCGGCGAGTGTGTGGCCGGTCAGCGTGTCTTTCAGGCCGACGACGCCCGCAATGTCACCCGCCTCCAGAACCTGGCGTTCTTCGTGTTTGTCGGCATGCACCTCGTACAGCCGGGCCACACGTTCGGTCTTGCCGGTATTTGCGTTCAGCACCACATCGCCCGGGCGCAAGCGGCCGCGATACACGCGCACGAACACCATCGAACCATGGGCGTCGGTTTGCACTTTGAAGGCGAGTGCGGCCAGCGGGCCGTCGGGGTCCGCCTCGGCTTGGCCTTCCACCACTCGCAGATCCTGGGGTGCGGGCAGGTACTCGACCACGGCGTCAAGCAAAGGCTCCACACCCTTGTTCTTGAACGCCGCGCCGGCCAGCACGGGCACGAAGACACCCGCCAGCGTGCCTGTGCGAATGCAGGCACGCAGCTGCGCCACCGTGGGCTCGGTGCCATTCAGGTAAGCCGCGAGCACGGTGTCGTCTTGTTCGACCACAGCCTCGACCAGGCGAGCGCGGGCACTGACGGCTTGTGCCATGAGCTCGGGCGGGATCGCTTGCGTCTCGTACGGTTCACCGACCTCCGTGCCATGCCACACCAGCGCCTTGAGCGCGAGCAGATCCACCACGCCGCGGAAAGAGTCCTCGGCGCCGATGGGCAACTGCAGCACGAGCGGCTTCACACCCAGGCGCTCTTGCATCATCTGCACAACGCGCTGGAAATCGGCCCCCACACGGTCGAGCTTGTTGACGAAGGCCAGCCGCGGCACTTGGTACTTGTCGGCCAGGCGCCAGTTGGTCTCGGTCTGCGGCTCGACGCCGGCCACGCCGTCGAACACCACCACCGCGCCGTCGAGCACGCGCAGCGAGCGGTTCACTTCGATGTTGAAGTCGATGTGACCGGGGGTGTCGATCACGTTGATCTGCGCACCTTTCCAGAACACGGTGGTGGCCGCGCTGTTGATGGTGATACCGCGTGCACGTTCCTGCGGGTCGAAGTCCATGGTCGTGTCGCCGTGGTGCACTTCGCCGATGCGGTGGTTCGCACCTGTGTAGAACAAGATGCGTTCTGTGGTGGTGGTCTTGCCAGCGTCGACGTGGGCAATGACGCCGATGTTCCTGAGCGTTCTGGTGGTGTTCATGCGGATCTTTCGTTGAAGGCCTATTCGTGCATTCGTAGCCGGCCTTCAAGCGAAAGTGCGCACGAAGGCTGGCGCTAGGGCGCTTGCAGCAACGAGCCAAAGTACGAGCGCAAGCCGTCTCGTGCTTTGGCGAGAAGAATCGTGGCGATCAGCTTGTCGTAGGTGCGCATGGTGGGAGCCAGAAAAAACAAAACCCCGGGAGAACTGAGCCTGCCGGGGTTGGGGGCAGAAGGCGTTGCAGCCTTCCGAAGTGTCGAAAGGCCGTGACTAGGTGGCGAATGTGGCGTGCTTGCCAAAGAAGAGCGTGGTCATGTCATGGGCCGTTCGTTGAGGTCGAGATTGTCCCAGATGAGGGCATGACCATCAAGCGGCAAGGGGCGGCAAGCTTGCGTCTGTAGGACGTGACCGCTCCTCGCGTCGCGGGCTTGTCCGATGCACAGCAGCTGGTGTGCTGCCGATACTGGCTCGTCGCCGCTGCTGCGGCCTAGGGCCGCATTCTCAATTTCAAGGAGTTCGCCATGATCGAAAAAACCGCCAGCGTGCGTTGGGTGGGGCGCGGCAAACTAGGCCAGGGCCGTGTGAGCACCGAGACCCGCGCGCTCAACGATCACCCCTATGGTTTTGGCAGCCGCTTCGAAGACGACCGCAACGGCACCAACCCCGAAGAGATACTGGCGGCTGCTCACGCGGCATGCTTCACGATGGCGTTTTCGTTCGCCTGCGACAAGGCGGGCTTTGCGACCACCGAAGCGGCCACCGTGGTGCGCGTCAGGTTGGCCAAGGATGGAGACGGTTTTGTCATCGACCGCATTGCGCTTGAGCTTCAAGCCAAGGTGCCCGGCATCAGTGAGGCGCAGTTTCACGAGATTGCGCAAACCGCCAAACGCACCTGCCCGCTGTCTAAGGCGCTGGCCGCCGTGCCGGAAATCACGCTCCAAGCCACGCTTCAAAAAGAATGAAGCGTTGAGCGCCGCGAACCCGCGGGCTCACGTTCGTCGTGGCGAGAGACCTCGGCCACTTTTTTTTGCCGAGGTGAGATCGCTCGGGCAGTGCCACCGGGTCGACGTCGAGGTACAACTCGGAAGTGCGGACATTCATGGTCGGTTCCTCCATCTCTGCGCGCTGAGCTGCACAGGAAGCCCCATGCTGAAAGCGGGTCGCGGGCCAGTCCATGAAAAACCTCGACAAGACATGTCGGAGTTCTTTTTGCAGACTTGGGCGCTTTTCTCGGCCCGATAATTCGCGCTCTGCCTGGGTGGTGAAATTGGTATACACAGCGGACTTAAAATCCGCCGCTTCTTGAAAGAGGGCGTACGGGTTCGACCCCCGTCCCAGGCACCAGTCGCCGGCAAGTGTCGGCGTTTGCTCAGACATCGGCTTTCACCTGCGCGAGTATGCGGTTCCGTGAGGTAGGCCGTGGGTCGCCAGCCAGCCACACGTACTGGATTCACATTAAATGGCCGGCGCGGTCATCACGTCGAAGTCGAATGGCAGCCAGCGGCTCGCGAGGCGTGCCAGGCTGGCCTCGTCGCCCGTGGTTTGCAGCAACACACGCCTTGGTGATGCTGACGTCGCCACGTGCCCCAACTGGCGAGCGGTCTGCCGCGCCACGGCGTCGGCAGTGTCCACAAGGGTGACGGCATTACCAAAGGCTGCCTGGATCTGCACGTGGACGAAGGGGTAGTGCGTGCAGCCCAGCACGACTGTGTCGACACCCGCTTCTTTGAGCGCCCGGCTGAACTTGTCGATGAGTGACAACAAGGCCGGGGCTTGGCTGTTGCCCTGCTCGATCAAGCCAGCCAAGCCGGGGCAGGGCTGCAAGTGCACCGAGATGCCTGCGCTGTGGGCCGTCAGCAGGCGCCTGAACTTGTCGCTGCGCAAGGTGGCTGGCGTGGCCATCACGCCGATGCGGCCATTGCGCGTGAGCGCGACGGCCGGCTTGATGCCCGGCTCCACCGCCACGATGGGCAACTTTGGCCAGCGCTCGCGCAGGCTGGCAGCCGCCACTGCGGTGGCTGTGTTGCAGGCGATCACCAGCAGGCTCGCTCCTTGCGCCAGCAGATGGCTCGCCACCCGATGGGTGCGTGCGGTGATGAATTCATCGGAGCGTTCGCCGTAGGGGGCGTGGCCCGAATCGGCCACGTAGAGCAAGTCGTTGGCAGGCAACTGCTGGTGCAGCGCCTTCAAAACCGACAGACCCCCAACGCCTGAATCGAAGACACCGATGAGTGGAGGCTGGGTAGGGCTCATGGCGGCCGGCAGTCTAGTGCAGTCTTGCATTCTGTTTGAAAACTTAAGCGGCTATTGGCGCGGACGACTTTTTGCAGGATGTCGCGAGCGCTCTTGGTCCGAGCGCGGCGAACAAGGTGGTCGTGCGCCCTTGTTCAGTGCCAACCCGGGCTGCATGCGATCCAGCGCTTGCACCTGGCTCTACTCATCGCTGCACAGCACCAAGGCTTGCTCGGGCGGGCATAAGTACATGATTCACTGCATTAGCTGCGCGCGCGCATCGCGTTGCGTGCTTGCACGAACTCGAAGGCGTACTTCACCGCCTCGGCGATGGCCACCTCGTTGTGGGCACGTTCGTTTTCGGTGAGATAGAACACCAGATCCACGTCGTGGCGGATGTAGCGCGGTGGCAGCCGGTTCAAGGCCACGCAGGCCACATCGGCCAGCAGGTCTCGCGGGATGCTCGGGTAGCGGTAGGCCTCGGTCGAGACGGCCTCGAAGATGATCCGCTCATAGTGGTTGTGGATGGATTCGAAATCTGCGCTCATGGAGGGCAGGTCTCGACTCAAAGACGTTCGAGCACCCGCATCGAATAGTCAACGGCCTTCACGTCCTTGGTCAAGCGGCCAATGGAGATGCGGTCGACGCCGGTGGCTGCAATTTCACGAATCTGGCCCAGTTGCACGTTGCCCGAGACTTCGAGCAGTGCGCGGCCGGCGTTGAGCACCACGGCTTCGCGCATCAGCGGCTCGGTGAAGTTGTCGAGCAACACGCTCTTCGCGCCGTTGTCGAGGGCCTCACGCAGCTGCACCAGGTTCTCGACTTCAATCTGAATGTCGACACCCGACTGCAAGGCCTTCGCGTTGCGCAGTGCGGCACCCACGCCACCGGCCGCGGCAATGTGGTTCTCCTTGATCAGGATGCCGTGCCACAGTGCCAGGCGCTGGTTCTGGCCACCACCGGCGCGCACCGCGTACTTCTGCGCCTGACGCAGGCCCGGGATGGTCTTGCGCGTGTCAAGCACGGCGCAGCCATTCAGGTTGGGCGAGGCGCCTGCGATCGCGTCCACATGGCGGCGCGTGACGGTGGCCGTGGCTGAGAGCAACTGCAGGAAGTTGAGGGCAGGGCGCTCGGCGGTGAGCAGCGCGCGGGCGTTGGCTTCGATGTGGCAGACCAGGGTGTCGCCCGTCATCTTGCCGCCTTCATCGACGTGCCATTCAATGTGGGCCGTGTTGTCCAGCGCATGGATGCAGCCGTCGAACCACTCCTTGCCGCACAGCACGGCGTCTTCGCGCACGAGCACCCGCGCCTTCACGCGCTGGCTGGCGGGCACGAGCTGGGCCGTCCAGTCGTTGCGGCCCATGTCTTCCATCAGCGCGTCGCGGATGTTGCGTTCGCGGGCTTGTTCCAGGGTTTCGTTGAAGTCGAACATGGTGTGAAGGGTTTTGAGTCGTCGTTGCCGCGAAGGCGGGAATGACCGGAAGGTCAGGCGGCGCCGACGTTCGGCACGAGGCCAGGCTTCTGTGTAGCGGTGGGGTTGCGTTTCACGAAGTCGAGCATGCGGTCGATGCAGCCCAGCGCCTGTGACCGGATGGGCTCGTCCACGAAGATCTCGCCGGTGCCTTGCTCCAGGCACGACACCACGCCTTGCAGCGCGTTCATCGCCATCCACGGGCAGTGCGCGCAGCTCTTGCACGTGGCGCTGTTGCCGGCGGTGGGCGCTTCAATGATCGTCTTGCCCGGCGCCATCTGGCGCATGCGATGAAACATGCCGTTGTCGGTGGCCACGATGAAGGTCTGTGCGTCCATGTTGACCACGGCATTGAGCATCTGCGAGGTCGAGCCCACCACGTCGGCCTGTTCCACCACGCTCTTGGGCGACTCGGGGTGCACCAGCACCTTCGCGCCGGGGTGCTGCGCCTTCAGCAGGTCGAGTTCCAGGCCCTTGAACTCGTCGTGCACGATGCAGGCGCCGTTCCACATCAGCATGTCGGCGCCGGTTTCGTCCTGGATGTAGCGGCCCAGGTGGCGATCCGGGGCCCACAGCACTTTTTCGCCCTGGTCCTTCAAGTGCTTGACGATGGCCAGCGCGCACGAACTCGTGACCATCCAGTCGGCTCGTGCCTTTACCGCGGCACTGGTGTTGGCGTACACAACCACCTTGCGGTCAGGGTGCGCATCGCAGAAGCGTGCGAAGTCGTCTGCAGGGCAACCGAGGTCGAGCGAACAGGTGGCATCGAGATCGGGCATCAGCACGCGCTTCTCGGGGCTCAGAATCTTGGCGCTCTCGCCCATGAATTTCACACCGGCAACCACCAGCGTCTTCGCGGCGTGGTCACGCCCGAAGCGCGCCATCTCCAGCGAATCAGAAACACAGCCACCGGTCTCCAGTGCCAGGTCTTGCAGATCGCCATCAACGTAGTAATGCGCGACCAGCACCGCGTTGTGCTTCTCAAGCAAGGCCTTCGCGCGGGCTTTCCATTCCTGGCGGCCTAACGGCGTGAGTGGCTCGGGAACCTTGGCCCAAGCGTGGGCGGTGCACGTGGCACCGGTGGCGTCTTGCAGGGGATAGTCGAACTGCACTTGGCTCATGGCTGGGTGGGGTGGCGGGTCATATCGGCCCTGAGCCAATCATGGTACCTGCACGCTCGCACAAGCGAAGCGAAGTGCCCATCAAGCCACGCCCGCGGAACCGGCTTTGTCGGGCCGCCAGGCGGGCCTTGCAGGCCGCGTCGAGCGAGGACGCGCAGCTCTTCGCCAGGCACATCTTGTCCACTGGACAAGATATGTCCGGGCTCAGCCCCTTGGGGGCAGGAGCGAAGCGACTGGGGCGCTCAATCCAGGCTCTGCTCGGCTTCCATGAGCTTGTAGCGAGCCAGGGCCAGGTTGGTTCGCTGCTTGTCGAGCACGGCAAACAGAAACAGGCCGCGGTGGCGCGATACCGTGCGCATCACGTGGTGGCGCGGGCCGGCACTGGTCAGAACCTCGTCAACTTCGGTCGTAAGACCGAGATGGCGCGACGCATGCTGGTGGGCACGCAACACCTGAGCGCTGGCGGCGGCGGCGAGATCCAGTTCTACCGGCTGGTCGGAGCGGGTCTGCTTGGCCAGGATGAGCCCGGTGCTGGCATCCACCACGGCGCAGGCGAACACGCCATCCAGGCCCGCCAAGGTTTCGAGCGCTCGCGATGCGAGCGCCGCGTCGAGAGCCGGGCGGCGAACCGCCGGCGCGCCAACCGAAGCTGCCACCGACGAGGTGACGGTGGCGCCCATCTGAGCCGCGGGGGATGCCGACAGGTCGGCCACCTTGATCTGGAAGCCATCAAGCCCGCCAGCGGCAGCCACTTGCGGCGGGCCCCACACGGGTTCTTTCTTGACGCGGTTCCACATGCCCAGCAGTGCGTTCCACACCGCCGAAGCGCTGGTCAGCGCCTCGTTGAGCACCTGCACCTTGAGCCGGGCCGGCCACTCGGTCATGCCGATCTTGTTGGCGATCCAGACCGCGTTGGGTGGCAGCATGAAGAGCAGGGTGGGGCAGCGCCAGTTGGGGCTGTTCACGGCGATCTGCAGCGTCTGCAGCATGTCGTCGATGGCATGCGGCTGCATGGCGCCGACGATCACCGCCGTCATGTGGCTGCGCTCCATCAGGGCCATCGGCACGGCAGCGGTGTCGTTGCCCGGGGCGCGCACATCGGTGTGATAGATGCGCAGCGCATCTTCGTGGCGGCGCTCCAGGGTGGTTCGTTCGATCATCGCCAACGTGCGCAGCGTGCCTTGCTCGCGCAGATGAAGGCGTTCGATGGGGCGCCCACTGGCGTCAGACAAGGCCTTGATGACGGCGGCAGCCCACACCCCGGTGGGGTCGTACAGCGCGATCAAGCGGCTGGCGGTTTCCAGGTCGGCGCGGGTAGAGGCAAAGTGCTCTCGAATGGCTTGAGCAGGCGAGCCGGACACCACCAGGTCACGCAGATGGCTGTCGACCATTTGCCCGCGGTCGTTGACCTCGGTGGCCACGCTCTCCAGGATGGCGGTGGCAGCAAAGCCCTGGTCGCGTTCTTCGGGGGCTTGTTGGCCGTTGCCTCGGATGGTGCGCAGGTCTCCAAAGAGCGATGACAACATGTTTTCTTCTCCCTCGCGCATCGACCGGCGCGGTTAGAGCGGGAGTCTAGGCGCGCCCGGTCGCCTCACCATCCCGTGCATTGCAACCATTCGTTGAAAAGGGGCATTCGTTTCGGGGGGTGCGCAAGCGCTCAAGTGAAAAACCGGCTGGGCGGTGCCCCAACCGAGCGCCGCACCATGGCTGTGAAGGCGCTGGCGCTGGCGTAGCCCAGTTCGGCCGAGATCACCGCCATCGGAATCTTGCGCGCCGCCATCGACAAGGCCTTGGCCAGCAGCACCTGCTGGCGCCACTGCAAAAAGGTGGTGCCCAGCTCGCTGCGAAACAGCCGCGCCACGGTGCGGGAGCTGGCACCAGCGGCCCGTGCGCAGGTTTCGAGAGTGGCCCAACGGGTGGGGTCATCGAGCACGGCTTCGCACAGGGCGCGCAGGCGTTTGTCTTGAGGCAGGTCGACGCCGATGGGCACGGGTTGTGCACGGCACAACTCGTCGAGCACCAGGGCGCTCAGGTGACGCTCTCGTTCGGTGGGCATCAACGCGCCTGCTTCGATGGACAGGTGCATCACCAGCTCGCGCAGCAGGCTCGATACCTCGACCACCCGGCACTCGCGCCAGGGCGAATCGGCGGCGCCTCCGGTTTCAGGGCCGCAGTGTTCGGCGTCCTGGTGCAAGTAGAGCGTGCGCAGCTCGGCTGCTTCCACCACGGTGACCACGTGTTCCACGTTGGGCGGGATCCACACCGCGCGTGAGGGCGGCACGATGTAGGTGCCGCGGCCGGCGGTCATGCGCACCACGCCCGTGACGGAAAAAGCGAGCTGGCCCCAGGGGTGGCTGTGCGGCTCGATGTGGGTGTCGGCCGCGAGCCGGCGTGACTTGGCACGCACCGGGTAGTCGGCCGTGGGCGCATAACGCTGCGGGTCAACGGGTGGCAGGCTGGTGTGGCGGCGTCGGGCGCTGGCGGGCTTCATGTCCGAATCTCGATAGAACTTGACAAACTATCGTAACCCGGCCGCGCGGGCCCGGCCTAGAGTCCGGGCATGACTTCAGCTGCCATCCCCATTCCCCTTCGCCAAGACGCCAAGACCATTGGCCTGATCGGTCTGGCTCACGGCACCTCGCATTTTTTCCACATGCTGCTGGCGCCGCTGTTCCCGTTGTTCATTCGCGACTTCGGCTTCAGCTACTCCGAACTAGGCCTACTGGTGTCGACCTTTTTCGTGATCTCGGGCGTGGGCCAGGCGATGGCCGGCTTCTTGGTCGACCGCGTCGGTGCGCGCCCGGTGCTGTTCGTGGCCTTGAGCTGCTTCGTGCTGGCGGCGCTCGCCACCGCCACGGCGAACAGCTACACGGGTTTGATGCTGGCCGCCGCGCTGGCGGGCCTGGGCAACTCACCGTTCCACCCGGTGGACTTCACCATCCTCAACAAGCGCGTGTCGCAGCCTCGGCTGGGCCATGCGTTCTCGGTGCACGGCATCACCGGCAACCTGGGCTGGGCGGCCGCGCCGGTGTTCTTGACGGTGCTCACGGCGGCCACCGGCTCGTGGCGCATCGCGGCGGCGGGCATGGGGGTGTGGGCGCTGCTGGTGATCGTGGTGTT
>JACMKW010000384.1 GCA_014379885.1 Rhizobacter sp. | reverse complement strand
GCCATCCCGACCAGCCGGAGTGGCTGAGCCACGTCAACGCGAGCGTGCTCAAGGTCAAGCTGGCGATGGCGATCATCGGCATCTCGTCGATCCATCTGCTCAAGACCTTCATCAACGCTGGCGCCCTCAACGACCGAGTGCTTATCGCCCAAACCGTGATTCACGTCGCCTTCCTGTTCTCGGCGCTCGCCATCGCCTGGACCGACAAGATCCTCACTTCACAGCGGGGTGCCGATCACTGATCGCGCATGTGCTGGTGGCGCCGCCGTGACGGGCCGCGCCGTTCGGAACGCAGCAAGATCGTCGTGCCCAGCACGCCAGCAATGAGCGAGCCGCCCAACACACCGAGCTTGACCTGGGAATCGAAGCCAGCGCCCTGCCCTTCAAACGCCAGGCCCCCTATGAACAAGCTCATCGTGAAACCCACGCCGCACAGCACGCACACCCCGAAGAACTGCCAGCGGTTCGCACCTGCCGGCAGCTCGGTGCCTGCGGCGATGGAGAGCAACCACGCCGACCCGAACACGCCGATCGCCTTGCCCAGCACCAAGCCGGCAGCAATGCCCAAGGGCACGGTTTGTGTGAGCGTCTCGACCGTCACGCCCTGAAGCGACACGCCCGCGTTGGCAAACGCGAACATCGGCAGCACCATGAAGGCCACCCAGGGATGGAGTGCGTGCTCCAGCTGCTCAAGCGGTGAATGGTCGTCGTCACCATCGCCCAGCGGGATGGCAAACGCGGTGGCCACACCGGCCAAGGTGGCGTGCACGCCCGACTTCAGCACGCAGACCCAGATGATGGCGCCCACAAAGAGATAGGGCAGCACGCTCATCACCCGCAAGCGGTTCAGCATGAAAAGCACCGCGCAGCCGGCAGCCGCTGCGCCCAGCATGGGCCACGACAGGTTGGCGGTGTAGAAGAACGCAATCACGACGATGGCGCCCAGGTCGTCGATGATGGCCACGGCCGTGAGAAAGATCTTCAACGAGGCCGGCACGCGCGAGCCCAGCAGCAGCAGAATGCCGAGCGCGAAGGCGATGTCGGTCGCTGCGGGGATGGCCCAGCCGCGCAAGGCCACCGGGTCGTTCATGTTGAATGCCACGTAAATGCCCGCCGGCACCGCCATGCCGCCAATCGCCGCGCCGATCGGCAGCAGCGCCTGCCGCGGGCTGGCCAGTTCACCTGCGATCAACTCACGTTTGATCTCCAGCCCCACCAGCAAGAAGAAAACCGCCATCCACAGGTCGTTGACCCACAGGATCAGCGGTTTGGACAGCACCAGCCAGTCGTGGCCGATGCGCACCTCACCGGGAATGCGACGAAACGCCTCGTAGTCGGCGCCAAACGGTGAGTTGCTAATGGCCAGCGCAAGCACCGTCGCCACCGCGAGCACGATGCCACCGGCCGACTCCGCCGCGAAGAAACGACGAAACGCTGCACTGATCACCTGCGATCTCCCTTGAGTAAACTTCTTGTCTCCCGCCGCCGAGACTCACCCCATGACCATCATCCGCCACGCTGACCTCGTCGAGAGCGTCGCTGCTGCGTTGCAGTACATCAGCTACTACCACCCCGCCGACTATATTGCCCATCTGGCGCGCGCATACGCCGCCGAGCAGAGCCCCGCCGCCAAGGATGCCATCGCGCAAATCCTTACCAACTCGAAGATGTGCGCCGAGGGCAAGCGCCCGATCTGCCAAGACACCGGCATCGTCAACGTGTTTCTGAAGATTGGCATGGACGTGCGCTTCGAGGGCTTCCCCGGCAGCATCGAAGACGCGGTGAACGAAGGCGTGCGCAAGGGCTACCTGCACCCCGACAACGTGCTGCGCGCCTCGATCGTGGCCGACCCGCAATTCGAGCGCAAGAACACCAAGGACAACACGCCTGCCGTGGTCCACATGGAACTGGTCGAAGGCAACACCGTCGACGTCAAGGTCGCGGCCAAAGGCGGCGGCTC
>JACMKW010000043.1 GCA_014379885.1 Rhizobacter sp. | reverse complement strand
TTCGCTGCCGACTACCAGGCGCTCTACCCCGGCCCGGTGTTCTTCAACCAGGCGCAGGCGGCGCTGCACCTGGATGCCGGGCTGCTGCAGCTTCCGATCCGTCGCAGCAAAACCGATCTGAACGAATTCTTGCTGCGCGCGCCCGGTGACTGGCTCTTCGCCGAGCAGCGCAAAGCTCGCATGAGCCAGCGCCTGCGGACCTACCTGGCCGAGCGCCTGCCGCTGCCCGCCACGGCCGAGAGCGCGGCCGAGGTCTTGTGCGTGTCCGCACGCACGCTGCACCGCCGCCTCGCCGACGAAGGCACCAGCTTCCAGCGCGTGAAAGACGAATACCGGCGCGACCAGGCGCTGCAGATGCTCACCAAAGGCGACGAACCCATCAACGTCATCAGCGCGAAGCTCGGCTTTGACAGCACGGCGTCGTTTCACCGCGCCTTTCGCGGCTGGACGGGGGAGACCCCGGGGGCTTTTCGCGGGGAAGGGACCGCCACACGCTGAGGCCCTTACGATGTGTGCTCAGCCAACCGCGGAGCGCTCATGTCACTGGACACCATCGAGATCGAAACCGGGCCGTCGCCCACACGCACAGTCATCGTGCTGCACGGCCTGGGAGACAGCGGCCACGGCTTTGCACCCATCGCCGAAGAGCTTGACCTGAGCGCACTCGGCCCCGTGCGTTTCGTGCTGCCTCACGCACCGGAGCGCGCCGTCACCATCAACGGCGGCTACGTGATGCGCGCCTGGTACGACATCCTCGGCACCGACCTCGCACGCCGCGAAGACGAGGCCGGCCTGCGCGAGTCCCAAGGCCAGATCGAAGCCCTGATTGCCGCAGAAAACGCACGCGGCGTGCCCAGCTCACGCATCGTGCTGGCCGGTTTTTCGCAAGGCTGCGCAATGGCACTGCTGGCCGGCCTGCGCCACCGCGAGCGCCTGGCCGGTGTGGCAGGCCTGTCCGGCTACCTGCCCTTGGCTGCCACCACCGCGACCGAGCGCGCGCCCGCCAACCGCGACGTGCCGCTCTTCCTGGCCCACGGCACCCAAGACCCGGTGGTGCACTTCCCACGCGGCACTGCCACGCGCGATGCGCTCAAGGCGCTGGGCTACAACATCGAATGGCACGAGTACCCGATGCCGCACTCGGTGTGTGCAGAGGAAATCACCGACCTCAACCGCTGGTTGCTGCGGGTTCTGGCGTGAGACTCAGGTCAACCGAAGGTGGTGCGCGTGAGTCAGCAAGGCGTGCATGAAATCAGCAGGGCGGTTCACTGCGAGAAAGTGGTGGCATTGTTCGAAAGGAACCAGCACCTTGAAAGGCGCCGCGAGCCGGGCGACGTAGGCTTCCACCAGCTCGAACGGTGTCTGCTGGTCAGCCGTGCCGTGCAAAAACAGCATCGGCACATCGAATTGCAACAACGAGGCATCGAGTGCCAGCGCGCTGACTTCCTCAAACAGTTGCTCGCCTGAGAACCGCCTTCCGCGCTGCTGGTTCAGCCGATCCTCGGGCGTGAAGTCTGGGTTCGGCGGGTTCGGGGTCATCACGACAGAGTCGCCCGTCGATACGCTCAGCCGGTCTCCCCATTCCCGCAAGATGGCGATGTTGCTGCGCTGGGTATGCACAGGCCGCTCCAGAGCCCCGAGCGAGCGCAGCGCGTCTTCGCGGCCCAGCTGCCGAGCCTGAGCGAGCAGCTGCCGCAGATTGACCTCTTCATTCTTTTGCTTGTTCACCAGCTGGCCAGTGCCAACATAGGCGCAGAACAAGTCTGGGCGCCGCGAGGCCATGTGAACGCCCAAGACCGAACCCCAGGAATGCCCCAACAGCAGCAGCCGGGCCGTGCCCATCGTGCGGCACAGTTGCTCGCTCAGGTCCAGGCCGTCACGCACCATTCGATCAATGGTCAATGGGCCACACGCTGCTTCACCGTTGTGTTGAAGGGTTCGCCCGGTGCCTCGCTGGTCCCAGTGCACCACGGTGAAATGGTCGGTCCATGGTTCCCAGCACCTGACCGCCGGGCGCGACGAAGCCCCGGGACCACCGTGCAGGTACAGCATGACCGGGCGATCCTGTTCAGGCCGCTGGCCATGAACTTCGACCCACTGTTCAATGCCACCCACGGTCACAAAAAATCCAGGCATGGGCAGATTGTGACCATGTAGGTTTGATGACAGTGGCCTGTGAATAAATCACAAAACGGCGGGTCGCATTCACCACCCGCGCTCGCGCACGAAACCTAAATTGAGAATCACGGTCAGCGGCCTCCCGGCCCGCCGAGAACCAAAGAGGGAACGTGCCATGTTGGAGCTTTGCACCACCGCCACCCGGCCCGATTGCGGTATCTACCTGGGGCCCGAGCGCCGAAACACTGCCGCGCCCATGACACGCTGGCTCGCGCGCATGCTCGACGAGATGGACCACGGCATGCTGCTCATCACCCCCGCCGGCACCCTGCGCCATGCCAACCAGCCGGCACGGCGCGAGCTCGCCCGGGGCAGCAGCCTGAGCTTGTCACGCAACGGCGTGCATGCGTCGCAGCCTGACCAGCACGGCGCTTTCATGGGCGCGATGGCCGATGCCGGCCGCGGCCGGCGCCGCCTCGTGACGCTGGGCACCAACGGGCACGCCTTGTCGGTGGCCCTGGTGCCGTTGGGCGACGACGGCAATGACACCGAAGCACTGGTGCTGCTGGTGCTGGGAAAACGCCAGAGCTGTGGCGCGCTGACGGTCGACTTCTTCGCCCGCACCCAGGGCCTGACCAACGCCGAAGCACGGGTGCTGCAGGCCCTGTGCGACGGCCAGCGCCCCAAGGACGTGGCGCGCCAGTTCGACGTGGCGGTGTCGACGGTCCGCACGCAGATCAGCAGCATCCGCAGCAAGACTCAGACCGCGACCATTCGCGAGCTGGTGAGCCGCGTCACGGCGCTGCCGCCGATCACGCTGGCAATGAAGGCGGCGCAGCAGCACTGAGGGCGCGTTGCAGAGGAATCGGGTTCCGCGCGATGATGCGCGGCCCGCCCACTCTGCCGCGCCCCCATGGACTCTGCCGCTTCGGCGTCCCCCATCGACCCTTCCTGGCCTGAAGGCCTGCGCACCCTGGTCGCGCGCGGCGAGCCGCGGCGTTACCGCAAGGGCACGCTGCTGATTGAGGAAGGCGATCTGGGTGAGACGCTGTTCATTGTGTTGTCGGGGCGCGTGAAGAGCTTCTCTGCCGATGAGCGCGACCGCGAAATCGTCTATGGCGTCTACGGACCCGGCGAGTACCTGGGCGAGATGAGCCTGGACGGCGGGCCCCGTTCGGCTTCAGTGATCACGCTCGAAGCCACCGTGTGCTCGGTGGTCACGCGCAAGACACTGCGGGAGCACATCGCAGCCAATCCGGAGTTTGCGTTCGAGTTGTTGTCGAGGGTGATTCGGCGGGCAAGGCTGGCGACGCAGGGAATTCGCAGCCTTGCTTTGCTCGATGTGTATGGGCGCATGGTGATGTTGCTCAACGCGCTGGCGATCGATCAACCCGACGGCACGCGCCTCATTGCAGAGCGCCTCACTCATGCCGCTCTCGCCAGTCGAATCGGCTGCTCTCGCGAAATGATCAGCCGCCTGCTGAAGGACTTGGAGCAGGGAGGGTATTTACTGGTCGACTCCGCACGGCTGAGGTTGATGCGACCCTTGCCTACACGTTGGTAATGACGATTTGCTTGCGCCCGCCCTCGCCGTAGAGCTCGGGATCATCTTCGGGCGGCTTAGTCTGGTTCGGCGGGTCTGGAGGAGTTTTCGCCGATACATCGGCCAGCGCCCGTGCATACTGCGGCGCGGCAACGCTGGTACCTACGAGGCGAAAAGTCGAGCCACTGCGCGAGCCTGCCGCACGCACGCCCTTCAACACACCTGACTCATCTGATGGCATCGCTGCCGCCAGCTTGGATTGCCGCTTGTCGCCCGCAACCTTCCAACCCGCAGATGAATAGGGCGCATGGGCTCCTTCCTGAGGTTCACGACTGAACAGGCGGCTGTAGCCTGCCACCGCACTCACGCCTTCTGCCGTCGAAATCCCGTTTTGCGTGCCTCGGCGCTTTACTTGGGCGCCTGCTCGCGCCTGACCGAACAGGTCGGTGTCATTGGCATTTCTCCCATCATCGTCCAGAGGTGTTCGCAGAAAGCGGTCGCGCTCATCGATCTCGTCTACGAAGTAGGACTGCCGCCCGCGCAGCGCAGCACCCAAGTCTCGGTCATTGCGAGCAATGTACGCATGGACATGCTTGAGCTCGATGTCGGCTTCGATCGAGATGCACCAATCACCGTGTGGTGCTGAGCGATCCTCGCCCTCACCCACCACAGCCGTGGGTGAAACCGCAATGAACGCCATTGCACTGTCTTCACCGCGCGACGGCTTGGCCAAGAAGCTGATCACGGCCTGGGGTTGCTGAGCCGACGGCCAAGCCATGACCTCGTTGATCTTGACGGTGCCGGTGGGCCCATTTGTCGTGGGAACCTGGACTGAAATTTTCACCTTCTCGCATTCCTGCTCAGTCAATCCCTGGGGCAGCCAGACTTGCACAAAGTGGGGCGTCTCACTGCCGGGTGGAATGCGCCAAGTCAGCTCCACCTTTTTGGTTGCGGGCACATCAAACTCGGCATGGCCATGCGACGAAAAACTGTTGCCAGCCGCGATGACGACTTGGACTGCACCCTTGCTTTCACCAATCAGCGCTTCAAGCGCCTTGTCGAGAATGCTGCTCGCGTCATGCGGGCCCATGGTGTTGCCGTAACTGACATTGATCACGGCCCTGTGAGCATCGTCACGCCTGCAGCGATCGATATAGGTGACGGCGTCAAGGATGTGGCTGTCCAGCCAGCCCCCTGAAGAATCCTGCAGGCCCTCGCGCGGCAGCTGAACAAAAACAATGTCCGAGCGCTTCGCATCGCTCGCCACATCGTTGGCCGGTTGCCAAGTGGGCGGTGTGTCGCGATCAAGAAAAACTCGCTCACGCACTCTGACGGGGCCAGCGAATATGTCAGTGATGTGCGGGCCATGAACGACGCGCCGGCGCATCGATGGCACACCAACATCGTCGTACAGCACGTCTTCTTCGACGGCCTGCTTGGACAAGCGTGCCCTCAGAACGTCGGCGAAACCAAGCAAAACAGCGCGAGAGCCCCGCGCGCCTGCATAGTCCCTGAATATCTCCCTGCCGTAGCCGAACCCCGCGGACTCATGACCGTAGGCTTTGGTGGCTTCGGTTTGATCGGAGAGATTTTGATCCCACATCGCCGCAATGCGTGTCGAGTCGATCGCTTCCCGAGGGAACACTCCCGTGGCCACTGCCGGTGAGAACAAGGCATGCGCAAAGGGGCACCCATCGTCGACCACACCAAGAATCACTTCACCTCTCAGCGTGGGCCGCAACGGTTTTTCACGCCATTGGTTCAGGAATCCTTCGGGTCTGCCGGAGCGCACGGCCTCGCTCAGATCAAGCCGTTCGATGCTGGACTGGAGATCTGCCTTAACGACCAGATCGTTTAACCCCTCGTACGTGACGCGAGCCGTCACGTAACGCGCAGTCTCCGGGTAGTCGACAGGAATAAGAATGCCCGAATCTTTTTCGTCGGCGCGGCACCTGAATTTTTTTAGCGCCGTGCGGTCGCCTGCAAGTTCCAAGATGACGAACAGGTATGGCGACGGTGGGATCGTGGAATAGTCACGCCAGCCGGTGAGGGCAGCCCAGATGACAAAGGGATCAGGGCGTTTGCGGTGAACCCCGTGCAGCGTTCGCCAGTTGCTAATCAGTGTCCAACTCATGGTTGCTTCTTCTTAAGCCCGAAGCGACCCAGCCATTCGCTATTGGCCTTTAACCACATGTGTTTAAGAACGACAGAGGTTCCCAGCGAGCCGAGATCGGCTGAGCGGTCGTAAAACGGTGGCTTCGTCGTGGCTACACCCAGTGGTTGAATCGCTGGGTGAAACTCAACACTCTCATGCGCGCCATCGACCTTTTCACCAATGAATGCGTAGCCCTGCCTCAAGATCCCAGCCGGAGCACCGGCACGAACTGCAAAAAACTCACCTAGTGCCGTTCCCAACGACCTGCCCGCGATGCTGTCGATCGGGAAATGCACGCCCGCGATGACGCGGTTGGTAGCGATGCGCGCTGCCTGACGCTGAAGCTGCACGGATACCTGGGTCGAATTCTTGCGATCCGGTTTGTCGGGCTGGCCCGCCACAAACGGTTTGAGCTTGAGCAGAATCTCTAGCACGCGCACGGCAAGATAGGCCTGTGTCGCATGCCCGCTGGGCAACGAGCCATGACCAGGGGTCGTGACCATGGGCTGCACCTGTGGCGAATACTCGGCCGGCCGCCAACAGGCCAGCTCATGCTTCACACGCATCTCCACGTTGACGGCGAACTGGATGGCCACGGCCAGCAGTTCCAACGTACGCGGCGTCCGAGCCGGGCTCAGACCGACCGCGGCAGCGAGGAACGCGAACTGATTGTCGATTTGGCCCAGAATTTCGGCAGCGCGCTCCTCCCGAAGTTCAGCCCAGCTCAGCACCTTGTGGGTCTGCGCTACAAACGTTTCCGGCCTGGCAGGCCGCGACAGGCGCGCCACGAAGGTGTTCTTACCCTCAATCGTCTTGGCCGTACGAGAGTGAACAGTAACGACCCCTGCCTTGTCCTTCTCAACACTTACCTCACTCAACAGATCCTGCAAAGCAATCGACGCTCGAACCCAAGGTTCCCAGCGTTCGAGCTGAAGTTCGTCTTGGTTAGCGGGATCCAGCTTGATCGGCTCCCTCTTCGGTTCGATCGTCCCATCGCGGTGTGTGACCAGCGCGCTCATGGTGACGGGATTGGCGAACCCGTCCGCCAGGGATCCGCCAAACCCACCAAATCCCCCATTTCCGCCAAAGCCCCCAAAGCCCCCGAAGCCTCCGAAGCCTCCGAACCCGCCAAACCCACCGAATCCGCCTAGTTTCGCCATGACCATCCCTCCTGTTGTCGATCAACCGTGCTGAGCTATTCCGGAACGCCCGCCATTCGCAGTGCCTCGGCACAAATGCGGCCGATTTCAAAGCGCGCCGATGGCGAGCGGGCAAGAAATTTGTTGACGCTGAAACCGGGCTCTAACTTGAGCAGCTCCTGCCCCGTCGCTTGAGCTTCGACGACGCGTCCTGCAAGTGCCTGCGCCATCGCGAGCACGCGCCACGTTGAGCTGTGCGTGCGGTTTGCTCGCAACGAGCGCTCTGCCAATCTCTGTGCTTCGTCGTACTGGCCGGCAGACAAGGCTGCACTTGCGCCCAATGAGTCGTAGTAATAGCGCAGCGGATCCAGAGGCGACAGGCTGATCGCGCGCTGCGCCGAATCCATCGCGGCTACCCCCTCGCCCTGGAATGCATGCAAAACGCTCTTGAAAAGCCAGGCCATCGACTCATGCGGGTTGGCCTTCAAGGCCAGTTCGTAGCGCTCTCCCGCCGCTTCGAGGTCACGGCGCATGTGGCAGTGCACGAAGCCTTCCATCGCGAGCGCCAGCGCGCACCCCGGGTCTGAGTCGAGTGCTCTGCGGGTGTGCGAGAGCGCGACCTTCGACTCCAGATCAAGGTCGGCGACAAGGCCACGCGTCACCCGTAACACATGCCACTTCGCCAGCCAAGCTCTTGGCGCTGGCAATCGCCCATGCCGATCGACCAGGTGGTTCAGCAAAGCTTCGACACGATCGAACTCGCGGCGCGAGGCCCGATGCATCAGGGACACGGCACCGAGCTGCAATGTGAAGCTTTCGAGTGACGGCAAGGGTTGGGTAAAGGCCCTCTCTATTTCCGAGCTTTCTACCGCGGACAGGGCTCCCGCACACAACAGATGAGCCAACTCGCTTTGCGGCTCGAACAAGTCATCCAGCGCAACCACCAGCCGCTCGGCCCATACGACATCGGCACGCGCTGTCTGCGTCAACTCGGCCGTCACCACAAGCCGAGCAGCGGATACGCTGAAAGTACCTGTCAAGGCATACCGTGCTCCAAGCCGGGCTCCCGCCTCATGCTGCTGAGTGGCCAGGCTTCGATCCTTCAAAGCACTCGTGGACAGGCGCGAGATCACTCGCACTGAGTCATGCTTGGAAAGGTGGGCGATCACCGTGTCGGCAATCAACTCCCCGATGGCCGCGTGTTGAGGCTCATGCACACGCGCCTCGAATGGCATTATCGCTACCGTGGGCACGGCGGGCTGGGTCGCGTCGTGCATCGGCGTCATCACCGGCTGCGGGCCGATGCCTCCTGCACGGTAGGCACGAACGGGCTCTGCCAGGTGCTTCACGAAACAATCGCCAAGGTCTTCGAGCTCGGCATCGAGACCCGGCACCAACGCATCTCGCACCTCGGCCGACACTACGATTTCCTGCGGTCCGGCAAGGGTGGCAATGCGCGCCGCCAGGTTGACGCCGCTGCCATAGATGTCGCGCTCATCCACCACCACATCGGCCACATGCGCACCGATGCGCAGGCACATCCACCGCTCGCTGGCACGCCCCTGGTTGTATGGCTGAATGGCTTGCTGCATGGCGAGGGCGCATCGGATGGCAGGGGGGACGCTTTCAAACTCGAGCATCAACCCGTCGCCCAGGCTCTTGACCAGGCGGCCGCCATGCTGCGGCAGCAACCGGGTCACGACCTCGCCCACGAACGACTGCCAGCGGCGGATGGTGTCGTCTTCGTCTTGCTCCATGAGCCGGACGGACTCGACCACATCGACCACCACCACGGTGCGTGAGGCTCGGCGCAAGGCCGGCCAGGGCGCTTCGGATTGGTTCCCCGTCATGGTGCTACCTCGACAGACGCTGGGCATCCCCAGGTTTGAGGACAAGCGCGCACGCTACCGCAAGAAGCCCGCCAGCACGCACCTTCAAACGTGGGGGCTGCTCCGTCATCTGTATGGCGGATGCCAACGCGACCGCCGGCACCTACCTTTGCTGCCTGGCCCGGTGCGCCCCATGCGCACAGGCCGCATCAGCCGTCACAGTCTCAAAGGAACGACCATGAAACTTAACCTGCCGCAGTCCCAGCTTTCAGCCCTTTTTGCCAGCGTCGCCCTGCTCACCGCCTGCGGTGGCGGCAGCGACTCGCCAACCGCCACACCGCCACCTCCGCCCGCTGCCACCACCACCAGCGTCAACACGACCGTGATCGACGGCCCGCTGCAAAACGCGTTGGTCTGCCTGGACAAGAACGACAACGGCGCCTGCGAAGGCGATGAGCCCAGTGCCCGCACCGCCGCCGACGGCTCGGCCACGCTCACCGTGCCGAATGCCGACGTCGGCCGATACCCGCTGCTCGCCATGGTGGGCACCGACGCCATCGACGCCGTCTCTGGCCCCGTCACCACCGCCTACGTGCTCAGCGCGCCCGGCGATCGCACCGACGTGGTCAGCCCCTGGACCACGCTGGTCAAGACACACGCGGACGGCACGGGCCTGTCGTCGACTGCGGCCGAGGCGGGCTTGCAGGACTACGCGCAGCTCAACGCGCCTTCTTTGATGGGCAACTACAGCGCCACCGGCGCCAATGCATCGGAAGGCCTGGGCACAGCGGCGCGCCTGTTGGTGGTAACCCGGCAACTGGCCGCCACGGCATTGCAGCCAGCAGTGGGCACGCCCGACAGCAGCGGCGCCGTCATCACGCAGACCGACATCCGCCACGCCATCGATCGCCGGTTGATCGAGCTGCTGCCCACCATTGCCGATACCACCAGCGGGCTGACCGATGTTGCGGCCGGCCCGGCTCGCGAGGCTGCCTTGCTCGCCGCCGCGCAAGCATTGGCAACCTCTGGCATTGCGCTCACGCCCGCTTCGATCTCGGTGGTGCTGGGTCTCGCGCGCAACTCCGAGCCAGCATCGGCCACGCCGGCAGCCGGCTTGTCGTTCGACTGGTTCACGTACACCGACGCCAACAACTGGTACTTCCGCCTGTTCAAGAGCACGGCTGCGCAAAACACGCCCGATGCGAATGGCCGGCTTCACTTCAACGAGCAGCGCAAGCGCGCAGTGAGCGGCGCCGTGCAGAACTTCGGCGAGCCCGCCTACCTGCGCACCGACATGTACTTCAACGGCACACAATGGTTCAACTGCCCGGCCGACTTCGAGCACGCACAGACGGCGCGTGACGCCAATGGCGTGACCGAGAGCTTCTACTGCGGCGCGTACCGCAACAGGAGTCAGCGCTCGGCCGCCATCGACATTTCCGGCCGCACGCTGTCAGACGTGGTCTCGATGATTCGTGCCTACCCGCTGGTCAGCACACAAGGCTTGTTCACCAATTGGGGCCCCGACCCGGCGACCCCAGGGCTCAACGCCTCGGTGTTCCCTGCCGGCAGCAGGCTGTGGCAACAAACCAGCACGCAACTGGCCAACCCCGACAGCTACGGAACCCTGGACAACTCGATCGTCAAGGCCTACACCGCCGAAATCGTTGCCGGTGCTGCGGCGGCCTGCGGCCTGGTCACGCCAGCGAACGCCGCCAACTATGTTCACGAGATCCAGACACTGGAACAACTGGTGGCCGGCAACCCCGGCACGCCATGCGTCTTCACCGCAAACCAAAACACGGGGCCGCGCAACGAGTGGTGGGGCAATGGCAGCGTCAACATCGGCAATGTGGCGGGGGCCGCGCCCGCTTCGCCCTACTACCAGTTGCCGCGCAACCTGCGCATCGCGTTCGGCAGTGGCAACAGCGTGCGGTACCTGAGCTGTGCCCTTCGAGCCGCTGACGGCTCACCGCGCAACTGCGACTTCATCGACACCGGCACCTACAGCATCGAAACCGTAGGTGACGCGCGCGTGATGCGCTTTGCCAATGTGCCTGGCGACGCCCGTTCGCTCAACTTCAATCGCCTCTTCGTCGAACGCGGCGGCAAGGTGTATTACGGCTTTCGCACCAAGCTGTCTGTTGACAACACACTGCGGCTGAACGCCACCGCCACCGACGCCTTGCTGGGGCAGTTGGGCCTGAGCCGCTGAGACAACCTGCGGCTTTGTCTTCGCCTGATTTTTGCGAGTGCGCGATTGGGGCCCAGCGGGGCCCTTTTTTCAGCCCTTGGCCGCGGCCGATGCCGCCCTGGGCGGCTCAAAACGCTGCTCAGGCTTGGGCGCCCGCGCGTACAAGCCAGCCACCTTGGGCAGGCTGGCCTGGATGTCTTGAATGCGGGTGGGGCCCGACGGGTGGGTCGACAAGAACTGCGGCGGCGCGCCCTTGGCTGCCGCGGCCATCTTGTTCCACAGGCTCACACCGGCGCGCGGGTCGTAGCCACCCCGCGCCGCGAGCTCCATGCCCACCAGGTCGGCTTCGGATTCGTCTTCACGGCCGAACTTGAGCGAGAGCAACTGGCCGGTCATGTCGGCCGCCAAGCGGGCGCCGTTGCCCAGGCCGAAAAGCGCGGCGCCGATCTCGATGGCACCGCGCGTGGCCATGTTCTTGCCCATGCGCTCGCGCGCGTGTTCGCGCAGTGCGTGTGCCATCTCATGGCCCATGATCATGGCCACCTCGTCGTCCGTGAGCTGCAGTTTCTGGAGAATGCCGACGAAAAACGCGATCTTGCCGCCGGGCATGCAAAACGCGTTGATCTGGTCGGAGCCGATCAGGCTCACTTCCCACTTCCATTCCCGCGCGCGCGGGTTCCATTCGTACGTGAAAGGGATGAGCCGTTTGGCGATGCTGCGCAGGCGGATCACCTGCGGGTGGTCGTCCTTCGCCAAGGCATTCTTGGCGCTGGCCTGCTGCTTCATGGCCACATAGTTCTGCTGCGCCATCGCTTCGACCTGCTGGGCCGAAATAGCCTGGGTGAACACCGACTGCTTGCCCACCTCAACGCCCTCGCGCGCGAGCGCCGGCAAGGCCAGCAACCCGCCGCTGCCCAGCAGCGCCGTGGTGAACAGGCGGCGTGAATGAAAGGAGCAGCTGCAACGAAACGGGCTGGGCAGGGTGGTCATGGGCGTTCGTGGAGTGGTCGTGGGTTGTGGCCTGTCGGATCCCTCAAGGGTGGCGGTGGTTCCCATCGCCGTGGGGTCGTTCAGTCGTCCGATATCGGGGCATCCGGGTCGACCTCAAGCGCCCGCACCGGCTGGCGCAGCCACCACAGCATGCCCAGCGCCGGCAGCGCGAGGAAGGTTGAGATGATGAAGAAGCTCGGCCAACCGATGGTCTCGGCCAGCACCCCCGCCAGCGGCCCCACCCCCACCCGGCCCACCCAGGCAAATGCCGACAGCAGCGCGTATTGGGTGGCGGGGTAACGCGGGGTGCACAGGCTCATCAGGAAGGCCACAAAGGCGGCCGTGCCCATGCCGCCCGAGAGGTTCTCGAAGGCAATCACCATCAGCAGCCCGCCATCGACCGGGGTGTCTTGGGCGAGCTTCACGAAGCCCCAGTCGAAGGCCGGAATCACGAGCCCGGGCATGAGCCCCTTGCCTTCAACAGCCAGCCACCAGAAGCCCAGGTTGCTGGCCATCTGCAACACACCGAACAGCATCAGCGAGCGCCACAGGCCGAGCTTGAGCATCAAGGCGCCGCCCAAGAGAGCGCCACCAATGGTGAGCCACAGGCCGATGAGTTTGTTGACCACCCCCACCTCGGCCGGGCTGAACGCCATGGCCTTGAGCAGAAAGGGCGTCATCAGCGAGCCAGCAAAGGCATCGCCCAATTTGTAGAGCACGATGAATGCGAGAAAGGCGCCTGCGCCGGTCTGGCTGAAGTAGCTGCGCAAGCCACCCAGCAGCGTCTCGAACTTCGCCACGTGCGCCATCCAGGCTGCCAGCGGCAAGGTGAAGGCCACGCCCAGCAGCAAGGCAAGCAGATCGGTCCATTTGCCTTGCAGGTTGGCTGACAGGCTGCTACCGGCCCACAGCGGCGCCAGCAACGCTTTGGCGAGCGGCGGGCCGAGGCGGTCGCTCAACACCACGCCCAGCGCCACCGCCAGCACCACCGCCAGAAAACCCGTCACGTCGTGGCGCGCCACGCTGGAAGGCCGCACGGCGTGCGGCAGCTTGGGCAGCACCAGCGCTGAGAGAACCGCGAGCACCACCAGCAGGCCGGCCATGAAGCGGTAAACCTCGGGCCACGTCCAGCCCCCACCCTGGGTCGGGTCGACCCAGATGAAGGCAATACCGCCCGAGAGAATCATCGCCAGTCGGTAACCGAGCACGCTGGTGGACGCACCCAGGCCGCGTTCGCGCGCGGGCAGCAGGTCGGTGCGGTAGGCATCGACCACCACGTCTTGCGAGGCCGAGACGAAGGCCACCAGCACGGCCAACAGCGCAAAGAGGCGGATCGACGCGGCGGGCGAGGTGGTCGACATCCACAACAGCGCGCCAGCCAGCGCCAGCTGCGTGAGCACCAGCCAGCCACGGCGCCGACCCAGCCAGGGCAACTCGAAGCGGTCCATCAGCGGCGCCCACAAGAACTTGAAGGTGTAGGGCAGGCCGACCAGGCTCAGGAAGCCGATGGTCGCGATGTCAAGCCCTTCGACGCTGAGCCAGGCCTGCATGGCCTGGCCGGTGAGGGCGAGTGGCAGGCCGGAGGCAAAACCGAGCAGCGCCACCACCGCCAATCGATGCAGGGCCATGAGGCGAACGTGCAGGGAGCGAGGCGGCGCGGCAACAGACATGGACGCGATTCTAGGGAGCCACATGTCATTCCCGCGAAGGCGCACTGCTGTCCGGGGAAAATTGAATGAGTCAGCGCGAAGCCGCAAAGGGCGTCGCTGCGCGGGCCGTGCCTGCCGTAGAGACTCGATGGGACGCCCGCAAAAACGCCGTCATTCCCGCCCTTCGACAAGCTCAGGATAAACCGGGCTTCGCCCGAGCGGGAATCCAGCACGCAGGCAATGCACCGTGCGTCGAGAGGCGGCACGGCATCACCATCGTGGAATCGCGCTTTGTCGAGGGTCTTGTGCACTGCGTGAGGCCGCGCCGGGAGTTCGGCCCGGCGGCCGACCCCTTTTCTTTGTGTCGACAAAGAAAAGGGGGAAAGTTCGCGAAGCGGGGGTGCGCTCACTTGGCGTAGCCAAGTTAGGCGCACACCAAAGCGACCCTGCCGACTCGGCCCTCGCGTAGCGAGGGCTGCCTTGCGCTGCTCGGTCTTTGCGGGTCGGGCAGAACTCGCTACGCGGCCTGCGGCCGCTGCGCTCTAACAGCCGCCCGAAGTCAGTTGTTGATGCGCGCTGTCGCGCGCCCCGCAAAGCCCTGCGCTGCTCAGCTCGTCCGAAGGGGGAGCGATACGCCTCGCTTCGCATCGGGCCCAAGGCGCGCGCATCGCCTGCGGCGATGCGCAGCGAGCCGAGTGGCAGAGAAATCGCAGCACGCGTTCGGCGTGTCCACAGCACTGCAGTGCACGGCCGTAGCTTGTATCCACACCGTTCGGCCAAATGGAGAGCGCCTTTGCTTTGGTTACTTTCATTTGGCGCGACAAATGAAAGTGACTCGCCCTGCCGGGGCGAGTCCCGGCGCCGTCGAACAAGCCAGGCAGAAACAACCACGCGAAGCGGCAAGCTCACCCCGCCACCTCGCACTGAACGCCGGCTTCGTTGAGGAGCGCAGGAAACGGCTCCGGCGGTGGCGCATCCGTGAACAGCATGTCCACCTCGTTGAACTC
>JACMKW010000383.1 GCA_014379885.1 Rhizobacter sp. | reverse complement strand
TGACCGTGGCCGACAACATCGCATCGCCGTTGAAGCTGCGAGGTGACAGCGGCATCGAGGCCCGCGTCAAGGAGCTGGCGACAAAGCTGCACATCCAGATGTTCCTCGATCGCCTGCCGGCGGAACTCTCGGGTGGCCAGCAGCAGCGCGTGGCGCTGGCCAGAGCGCTTGCCAAAAAAGCGCCGCTGATGTTGCTGGACGAGCCGCTTGTCAACCTGGACTACAAGCTGCGCGAAGAACTGCGTGACGAGTTGACGCAGCTCTTTGCCGCCGGCAACTCCACCGTGGTCTACGCCACCACCGAGCCCACCGAGGCGCTGCTTCTGGGCGGCTACACCGCGGTAATGGATGCCGGCGAACTGCTGCAATACGGCCCCACGGCCGAGGTGTTCCACCGCCCCAAATCGATCCGCGTGGCGCGCGCTTTCAGCGACCCGCCGATGAACCTGATCGACGGCCACGCGGCCGACGCAAACACCGTTCGGGCCGAGTTTGTCGAAGCCCTTCGACAGGCCCAGGGCGAACGGAGTTGGGGCACCCAGCCCGTGACCATCGGTGTGCGCGCCAGCGCCTTGCGCGTGACCCAGCGCCCCGGTGACGTCACCCTGCCCGGCACGGTAGAGCTGGCCGAGATCTCCGGCTCCGACACCTTCGTGCACGTAGACACCACTGTCGGTGAACTCGTCGCCCAGCTCACCGGCGTGCACTTCTTCGACCTGGGTGCACCCATCACCCTCTACCTGCACCCCGAACACGTGCATGTGTTCGATTCAGCCGGCGCTCTGCTCGTTGCGCCCAGCAAGGGAGGAATGTGATGAACAACCCCCACGCTCACTTCGTTCACTGCCCCCGGAAGGGGCGCTCAATGCCCTTCGCGCGGATGGGCGGACATTGACATGGCCCGCATCGACCTCGACCTCGCGCACGCCTACCGTGCCAATCCACAGAAGGACGAAGACTACGCGCTGCTGCCGCTGAAGATGAGCTTCCGCGACGGTGGTGCCTACGCCTTGCTCGGCCCGTCGGGCTGCGGCAAGACCACGCTGCTCAATATCGTCTCCGGCCTCGTCAAGCCCTCTCAGGGCACGGTGAAGTTCGACGGCGTGGACGTGACCGGCAAAACACCGCAGCAGCGCAACATTGCCCAGGTGTTCCAGTTTCCCGTCATCTACGACACGATGACGGTGGCCGAAAACCTGGCCTTCCCGCTGAAGAACCGCGGTGTCGCGCCCGACAAGATCAAGCAGCGTGTAGGCGTGATCGCCGAGATGCTGGAGATGAGCGGCCAGCTCAACACCCGCGCTGCAGGCCTGGCGGCCGATGCCAAGCAGAAGATCAGCCTCGGCCGCGGCTTGGTGCGTGAAGACGTGAGCGCGGTGCTGTTCGACGAGCCGCTGACCGTGATCGACCCACACCTCAAGTGGCAGCTGCGCCGCAAGCTCAAGCAGATTCACCATGAGTTGAAGCTCACGCTGATCTACGTGACGCACGACCAGGTGGAGGCGCTCACCTTCGCCGAAGAGGTGGTGGTGATGACGCGCGGTCGTGCCGTGCAGATCGGCTCGGCCGACCAGCTCTTTGAGCGACCCCAGCACACCTTCGTCGGCCACTTCATCGGCTCGCCAGGCATGAACTTCTTGCCAGCGGCCATCGTGCCGGGTGCGCCCGAAGGTGCGACCACGCTCGGTGTGCGGCCCGAGTACGTGACGATTGCCGCGCCCCATGCGGCGGGCGCGCTGCAGGCGGTGGTCACCCAACGGCAAGACGTCGGCACCTACTGGCTGGTCACCGCCAAGTCGGGCGACAGCGTGATTCGTGCGCGCCTGAGCCCCGATGTCACGCCGCCCGCGGTTGGCGATAGGCCGTGGTTCGGTGTGAAGGGCAGCCACACCTGCTATTACAAGAATGAGGAGTTGGTGGCATGAAAGCGCTTCTTGCGAACGCCGTGCACGGCTTCGATACCTCAGCCCGAACGGTTGGTGGTGTTCGAGAGTCCCACGCATGCCTCCACCCGCTCAGCCTGAGGTATCGAAGGCCCGCTCCGACCTCCACATGCCACGGAGTCACGCCATGAAACCCGTCAATCAAAAGGCGTGGTTCCTGATCTTGCCGGTCATCATCTGCGTGGCCTTCTCGGCCATCCTGCCGCTGATGACGGTGGTGAACTACTCCGTGCAAGACATCATCTCGCCCGAGCGCCGTGTGTTCGTTGGCACGGAATGGTTCAAGTCGGTTATGCGTGACGATGACCTGCAAGGCGCCTTGCTACGGCAGATCGGCTTTTCGTTTGCCGTGCTATTGGTGGAGATTCCGCTCGGCATCTGCCTCGCGCTGTCGATGCCGGCCCAGGGCTGGAAGTCATCGGCCGTGCTGGTGTTGGTGGCCATCTCGTTGCTGATCCCATGGAACGTGGTCGGCACCATCTGGCAGATCTACGGCCGCACCGACATCGGCCTGATGGGCGCAGCACTCGCCAAACTGGGCATCGACTACAGCTACACGGGCAGCGCGACCGATGCGTGGATCACGGTGCTGGTGATGGACGTGTGGCACTGGACGCCACTCGTCGCCCTGCTGTGCTTTGCCGGCCTGCGCGCCATTCCCGACGCCTACTACCAGGCAGCGAGCATCGACGGCGCCAGCAAGCTGGCTGTGTTCCGCTACATCCAGCTGCCCAAGCTCAGAGGTGTGCTGATGATCGCGGTGCTGCTGCGCTTCATGGACAGCTTCATGATCTACACCGAGCCCTTTGTGCTCACCGGCGGCGGGCCGGGCAATGCCACCACCTTCTTGAGCCAGTACCTCACGCAAAAAGCCGTGGGTCAGTTTGACCTCGGGCCAGCCGCGGCGTTCTCGCTGATCTACTTCCTGATCATCTTGCTGCTGTGTTTCATCCTCTACAACTGGATGCAGCGTGTGGGCACCCAGGCCGAAGGAGCCGCTCATGGATAAGCGTTTCAAGAAGCGGGTCTTTTTCTTGATCCTGTACCTGGTGTTTGCGATCCTGCCGGTCTATTGGATGATCAACATCTCGTTCAAGACGAACGAGGAGATCCTGTCCGTCTTCAGCCTGTGGCCGCAGAATTTCACGCTCGAGCACTACCGCACCATCTTCACCGATGAATCCTGGTATTCCGGGTACATCAACTCGATGATCTATGTGGCGATCAACACCGTGATCACCCTGCTGGTGGCATTGCCTGCGGCCTACGCCTTCTCGCGCTATTCCTTCCTCGGCGACAGGCAGGTGTTCTTCTGGTTGCTGACCAACCGCATGACCCCTCCGGCCGTGTTCCTGCTGCCGTTTTTCCAGCTGTACACAACGCTCGGCCTGATGGACACTCACATAGCGGTGGCACTGGCCCACCTCTTGTTCAACGTGCCCTTGGCGGTGTGGATTCTGGAAGGGTTCATGAGTGGCATCCCTCGCGAGATCGACGAGACCGCCTACATCGACGGCTACTCGTTCCCCCGCTTCTTCCTCACCATCTACATCCCCCTCATCAAGGCGGGCGTGGGCGTGGCGGCGTTCTTCTGCTTCATGTTCAGCTGGGTCGAGCTGCTGATGGCGCGCACGCTCACCAG
>JACMKW010000382.1 GCA_014379885.1 Rhizobacter sp. | reverse complement strand
CCGGTGGCTTTGACTTCGATCAGCACCTCACCGGCCTTCGGGCCTTCGAGGTCCACGGTTTCGATGGCGAGCGGCTGGCCGGCTTTCCAGGCGATGGCGGCGCGGGTTTTCATGGCGGTTTTTTTGGAGTGGTGACTCCGCCAACTGTATGCCGCACCTGAGGGGCGACATACCCCATCCGAAACCGGCCCCGACTCCACGCATGGCGCGCCGAGCTCAACCGGCCGCTGCTGGCACAAGACGACGCGCGGGGCCAGAATGTTCCCACGACCAACGACCCCCACGACCCCCACACACCGGGGCTGAACACCATGCGCTCACTCATTCGATTCTCCTCACCATGGGCAGTCGCCCTGCTGTTTGGCCTGCCGGTGCAGGGCATGGCGCAACCGCTGTACCGTTGCGGCAACACCTACAGCCAGACGCCGTGCGCACCAGACGCCGCGCCCGCGCGCATTTCAGCCGGCGCGGCGCCCGATCAGGCCAGCGGCGCGTCGGGCAAGGATCTCTGCGCCACCGAAGGGGTGGCTCAGATGAGGTTCCCTGACCCCGAGAGCACACGCGTGGTGGCGGTGGCCAAGGGTGGTGCAGAAGTGATCCAGTACGCCGGCAAACCGCTTGCGTCGCGCAAGTTCAACATCACCCTCAACACCAAGAACGAGGTCGGCGCCTACATGGGCGAGCGGGTCTACGTGTGCTACCTGAGCGAAGACGAGCGGCGCGTGTTGAAGGTGGACTCGCCGCGCCGCTGAGCAGCCTCACGGCGCGTTGCGGCGGCGGCGCAAGAGTGCGTAGACCGCTGGCACGATGAAGAGCGACAGCAGTGGCGCCGTCACCATGCCACCCAGCATGGGTGCGGCGATGCGGCTCATCACCTCGGAGCCCGTGCCGCTGCCCCAGACGATGGGCACCAGGCCCGCCAGGATCACCGCCACCGTCATGGCCTTGGGCCGCACGCGCAGCACCGCGCCTTCGCGAATGGCGTCGTCCACGAGGTCAGGTGACGGCGCCGCGCCGCCGGCCAACCGGTCCTGCAGCGCGTGCTTCAGGTACAGCAGCATCACCACCCCGAACTCGGCAGCCACGCCGGCCAGCGCGATGAAGCCCACACCGGTGGCCACCGAGAGGTGGTACCCCATCAGGTACAAAAACCACACGCCGCCGGTGAGCGCGAACGGGAGCGTGGCCATGATGAGCAGCGCCTCGTCGAAGCGCCGGAAGGTGAGGTACAGCAGCACGAAGATGATGAGCAGCGTGGCGGGCACCACGACCTTGAGCCGGGCGTTGGCGCGTTCCAGGTATTCGAACTGGCCTGAGTACGCCACGCTCATGCCGGGCTCCAGCTTCACCTGCGCGCCCACGGCCCGCTGCAGGTCGTGCGCCACGGCAGCCAGGTCGCGCCCGCGCACGTCCACATACACCCAGCCGCTGGGCCGTGCGTTCTCGCTCTTGAGCATGGGCGGCCCGTCGGTGACGGCGACCCGCGCCACACTGCCGAGCGTGATCTGCTGGCCAGTGGGCGTGAGGATGGGCAGCTCGGCCAGGCGCTGCGGGGTGTCGCGCCACTCGCGCGGGTAGCGCAGGTTGATGGGGAATCGTGCCAGGCCTTCCACGGTTTCACTCACGTTCTCGCCACCCACCGCTCCGGCTACCACCGCCTGCACGTCGGCGATGTTGAGGCCGTAGCGTGCCGCGGCTGCACGGTCGATCTGCACGTCAACATAACGCCCTCCGGTGAGCCGCTCAGCCAGGGCCGATGAGACGCCGTTCACGCCTTTGGCCACCTGCTCGATGCGTGCGGCCACACGGTCGATCGCCGCCAGTTCGCCGCCCGTGACCTTCACGCCGATGGGGCTCTTGATGCCGGTGGCCAGCATGTCGATGCGGTTGCGGATCGGCGGCACCCAGATGTTGGACAGGCCCGGCACCTTGACCGCGCGGTCAAGCTCGTCCACCAGCTTGTCGGGTGTCATGCCCGCGCGCCACTGGTCACGCGGCTTGAGCTGAACGGTGGTCTCGAACATCTCCAGCGGCGCCGGGTCGGTGGCGGTTTCGGCGCGGCCGGCCTTGCCGAACACACGCTCCACTTCGGGCACGGTCTTGATCATGCGGTTGGTGAGCTGCAAAAGTTCGGCCGCCTTCTGGGCCGACAAGCCCGGCAGCGCCGAAGGCATGTACAGCAGGTCGCCCTCGTCGAGCTTGGGCAGGAACTCGCCGCCCAGATGCATCAGCGGCCAGGCGGTGGTGGCGAGCACCACGCACGCAATGGCCAGCGTGGCCTTGGGAGCGCGCAGCACCCATTCGAGCGCCGGGCGGTAAATGGCGATCAGGGCGCGCGTGATGGGGTTCTTGTGCTCGTTGGGAATGCGCCCGCGAATCCAGTAGCCCATCAGCACCGGGATCAGCGTGACCGACAGGCCGGCCGCTGCGGCCATCGCATAGGTCTTGGTGAACGCCAGCGGGCCGAACAGGCGGCCTTCTTGTGCCTCCAGCGTGAACACCGGGATGAACGACAACGTGATGATCAAGAGCGATAAGAAGAGCGCGGGGCCTACCTCCACCGCGGCCTCAGTGATCACCTGCCAGCGTTCTTCGCCTT
>JACMKW010000381.1 GCA_014379885.1 Rhizobacter sp. | reverse complement strand
TAGAGCAGCGGACTCTTAATCCGTTGGTCGAGTGTTCGAGTCACTCAGGGCCCACCAACAAAATCGACGGCTTGGCAGTGATGCCAAGCCGTTGGTCCTTGTGGCGTGTAGGAACCCAAGGAACAAGAGACGACACCATGACCAGCGAAGTCCTGATCTTGAACAAGCGGGCCGTGATCGTCGCTGCTGACAGTGCTCTGACTGTTTCCGGCGTAGGGCAGGCGCTGCGCTGTGACGTGGCGATGCAGACGGCCGTGGGCGTGGACCGTGAAGTCGCCAGCGCCCCCACGCTGTGCCGGCTGGAGAACTGGGCCGACCGCGCCACGGCTGTGCGGCTGCACCGGGTGCTGGTGGAGCAGTTCATCGCCAGCTTCAAGACCGCGCCGACGGAACTGGTGTTGGACTTCGATGCCACCGACAACCCACTGCACGGCCAACAAGAGCAGCGCTTCTTCCACGGCTACTACGACAACTACTGCTACCTGCCGCTGTACGTGTTCTGCGGCCAGCAGTTGCTGTGCGCGGTCCTGCGCCCCAGCCGCATCGACGGCGCGCAGCATGCCGCGGCGATCCTCAAGCTGCTCACGCGGCGGCTGCGCCAGGCCTGGCCCGCGGTGCGCATCGTCTTCCGGGGTGACTCGGGCTTTTGCCGCCAGCGCATCATCAACTGGTGCGAACGTTCGGGCGTGCACTACGTGATCGGGCTGGCACGCAATGCACGGCTGGAAGAGCGGGTGCAGTACGCGCAGGCGATGCTGGCCGACGAGTACGAGCGCACGGGCAGCAAACAACGCCTGGTCTCGGAGTTCGACTATGCCGCGGGCAGCTGGCCGCACGAGCGGCGCGTGATCACGCGGCTGGAGTGGGGCAGCCAGGGCAGCAATCCGCGCTTCGTGGTGACGAACCTGCAAGACCCACCCGAGCACCTGTACGACTGGGTCTACTGCCAGCGCGGCGAGGCCGAGAACCGCATCAAGGAAGCACAGGTGGGCTTGTTCGCCACCCGCACGAGTTGCCACCACTTCGCGGCCAACCAGTTGCGCGTGCTGCTGGCAGCACTTGCCTATGTGCTCATCGAGCGGCTGCGCGCGCTGGCGCTGCAGGGCACCGAACTGGCCAAGGCGCAGATCGATACGCTGCGCATTCGGCTGCTCAAGCTCGCTGCCGTGGTCACGCGCAACACGCGGCGAGTTCGGCTGTACTTCGCCTCAAACTGGCCCAGCGCATCGATCTTCGCCCAGGCCATGCGAGCTCTGGGCGCAACGTAGCAACTCATCCAGTGCCTGGCCGGCGCATTGACACCAATCAGGCCCGCATCCCAAGCCGGGGAAGGGGTGATCTTGCCTACGCAACCGCCATTACTCTACGGCCCAGGCGAAGTGCGCTCACGCCAGCGTCAAAGCAGCCTCGGCATGATCAAAAGTCATCGTCAGGCCTGTACAGCACTACTACGGTGAAACATGCGGGCTAGAGATCACCGGCGAGGTCGGCCCCGGCGACACGCTGGAGTTCAGCGATGAATTCTTCGCGGCCGCCAGCACGGGTTTCGGCCTTGACCCGACCCGACCCGGCGCTTGACGCCGGTCTCCCTTCAACCCCAGCCCCTCACTTTGAAGGGCACCCGCATGAAATCCACCCTCTTGTTTGCCGCCGCCGCGATGCTGTTTGCCGGCAACGCCGCGG
>JACMKW010000380.1 GCA_014379885.1 Rhizobacter sp. | reverse complement strand
GCTGCGCGGCGCCTTCCATGTATTGAGCCTGCTGTTGCCTTACCTCGAACCCGGCCAGCGCGAGCACCTGCTCGGCTTGGTCGGCTCCTACCAGAAAACCGATCAGAAGCCCTGACCCCACAACTGGAGACACAACCATGGCCAAGTGGACTGCTTTTCCCTACGACGCTGCCGACTACACCTATGACGCCGCGGCGCTGAAGAAGAAATGGGCGCGGCTGCATGCCGGCGACGCCGAGCCGCTGCCAAAAGATGAGAAGGTGCTGGCCGCCTGGGCGCTGTACCACGCGGGTGAGTTTCAGAAGGCCACCGAAGCCGGCCTGAAAGCGGGTGGCGCGGGCATCACGGTGGCCAACAAGGCGCAGTCCATCTACGCCAACTACCTGGAAAAGAGCGAGAAAGCCAAGTTCGCGCTCTTTCTCGAAGTGGCCGGCCGCGCCGAAGCGCAGGCCACCGAAGACCCGAAGAATGCCAACGCGTATTACCAGATCGCCTACTCGCTTGGGCGCTACAGCCAGGGCATCAGCGTGGCCAAGGCCTTGACGCAGGGGCTGGGCAGCAAGGTCAAGACAGCGCTTGAAACCGCAATCAAGCTGAGCCCCAAGCACGCTGATGCGCACATCACGCTGGGCGCGTTTCACGCTGAAGTTATCGACAAGGTGGGCTCGCTGCTGGGCCGCACACAAGGTGCGAGCAAAGACACCGGGCTCACCATGTTCCAGACGGCACTGAAGCTCAACCCCACGTCGGCCATTGCCATGGTCGAGTACGCCAATGGCCTGGTGATGCTGGAAGGCGACAAGAAAATGAAAGAAGCCGAGAAGCTCTACGCCGACGCAGCCGCTTGCGATCCGCTGGATGCGATGGAGCGGCTCGACGTGGAGATGGCCAAGGCCGAGCTCGAAGACTGAAGCAACGCGGCGGGTATGCCTAGGCTGCCGTCGCTTTTCGCACCGCGTGTTCCCACTGCGCCATCAGCTCTTCAGCACGCGTGCGCGACATGGTCGGGCGGAAGGTGCGGTCGACCTGCCACTGCGCGCTCAACTCGTCGAGGTTGCTGTACACGCCGCACGACAAGCCCGCCAGATAGGCCGCGCCCAGCGCGGTGGTCTCGATCACCTTGGGCCGCACCACCGGAATGCCCAGCAAGTCAGCCTGGAACTGCATCAGCAAGTTGTTGACGCAGGCACCGCCGTCCACGCGCAACTCGGCCACCGGTGAACCGCCGGCGTTGACCGCGTCGCGGCTCATGGCCTGCAGCAAAGCCGCGCTCTGGAAGGCGATGCTCTCCAGCGCGGCCCGTGCGATGTGGGCGACCGTGGTGCCGCGCGTGAGGCCGATGATGGCGCCGCGTGCGTCGGCCTTCCAGTAGGGCGCGCCCAACCCGGTGAAGGCCGGCACGAACATCACGCCGCCTGAATCAGGCACGCTTTCGGCGAGCTGTTGCACTTCTCCACTGGCCTTGATGGCGTGCAGGCCGTCGCGCAACCACTGCACCACGGCGCCGCCGATGAAGACACTGCCTTCGAGAGCGAATTCGGGCGTCTTCGTCGGTTGCGCGGCGCTGGTGGTGATAAGGCCGTTGGTCGAGGTTTGAAACTGCGCGCCGGTGTGCATCAGCATGAAGCAGCCGGTGCCGTAAGTGTTCTTGGCGAGGCCGGCCTTGAAGCAGGCTTGGCCGAAGAGCGCGCTCTGTTGGTCGCCGGCAATGCCGCCGATGGGAATGGAGGCGCCCAGCACGTCGGCCTGCGTCTGGCCGTAGACGTGGCTCGACGGGTGCACCGTCGGCAGCAGCTCGCACGGGATGTCGAGAATCTTCAGCAGCTCGTCGTCCCATTGGTTGTTGCGCACATTGAGCATCAGCGTGCGCGAGGCGTTGCTCACGTCGGTGGCATGGATCTGGCCGCCGGTAAGGTGCCACATCAACCACGAATCGACGGTGCCAAAAGCCAGCTCGCCCCTTGCCGCTGCGGCACGGGCGCCGGGCACGGTGTCGAGAATCCACTTGAGTTTGGTGCCGGAAAAATAGGCATCGATGATCAGCCCGGTTTTTTCACGGAAGGTGGGTTCCAGGCCGCGCGCACGCATGTCGGCGCAGGCAGGTTCCATGCGGCGGTCTTGCCAGACGATGGCGTTGTAGATGGGCTCGCCGGTTTTCCGGTTCCACACCACCGTGGTTTCGCGTTGGTTGGTGATGCCTATCGACGCTATTTGTTTGGCGGTGATGTTGGCCTTGGTCAGCGCTTCCTTGGCGGTGGCGAGTTGCGATTCCCAGATTTCCTTCGGGTCATGTTCGACCCAGCCGGGTTGCGGGTAGATCTGGCGGAACTCACGTTGGGCCATGGCGACGATGTGGCCTTGGGCGTCGAAGACGATGCTTCTGGAGCTGGAGGTGCCTTGGTCGAGGGCGAGGATGTGGGTGGGCTTGCTCATGTTGGTGTCATTCCCGCGAAGGCGGGAATCCAGGATGGTGGCGCCGTACCGCCCTTCCACGCCGGGTGCCATGTCTGCATGCTGGATTCCCGCCTGCGCGGGAATGACGAAGTGCT
>JACMKW010000042.1 GCA_014379885.1 Rhizobacter sp. | reverse complement strand
GGCATGCGCCTCGGGGCGGGCCAGGTGCAACGTGCGCACCGCATGCTGCGCCGCCTGGTGCGCAGCGCGAGCTGGTCGCTCACGGCGGTGGCGGCCGTGGTGCTGCCGTTGTCATGGCCACTGGCCAGCCTGTTCGGCAGTGACCGCGAGGTCACGCGCCAGGCAGCCATGTTGATTGCGCTGAGCTGCCTGTTCATGCCGGTGTGGGCTGCGTCGTTCGTGCTGCCCGCGGGCTTGCGTGGTGCGGGCGACACACGCTACGCGCTGGTGGTAGGCACGGCCACGATGTGGGGCTTGCGCATCATGACCGGTTATCTGCTGGGCATCGTGCTCGGCTTGGGCGTCGTCGGCGTGTGGCTGGGCATGTTCGGCGACTGGGTCGTGCGCGGCGTGCTGTTTCGCAAGCGCATGCGCGGCACGGCCTGGACGCGCCACCGGTTGCTGGAATGAACAGGCCGCAGCCCGCGTTCAGGCGAACGGGCGCTCCGCCAGCACCGAGTGCACGATCTCGGCCAGTTGTTCCAGCGTGTACTCCTTTTGCATCAGCCCGCGCACACCGGCACGCTGTGCGGCCTCGCGCATGTCGTCGGACACATAGCCTGAGCTGATCACCACCGGCAGGCCGGGCCGGATGCGTGCCAGTTCGAGCGCGAGGTCCATGCCGGTGAGCTCGGGCATGTTGAAGTCGGTCACCACCAGGTCAAAGTCGCCGGGTTGCGCACGCACCAGGTCGGCGGCCTCTCGTGGGTGTTCGATGGTGGTGACACGGTAGCCCGTGTGTTGCAGCAGGCTCTTGACCATCAGCAGCATGGCCGGGTCGTCGTCGACATAGAGCACATGCTGCCCCTGGCCGCGTAGTGTTGGTGTTGCGCCGGGAGTCTGTGCTGCGCCACTGTCCGACGCAGACATCAAGGGCAGGTACAGGTGAAAGCTGCTGCCCAGGCCGGGCACGCTCTCGACCACGATGGCCCCCCGGTGAGCGGTGACGATGCCGTGCACCACCGACAAGCCCAGCCCAGTGCCCTGGCCCACCGGCTTGGTGGTGAAGAAGGGCTCGAACACGCGCGCCCGGGTGGCCTCGTTCATGCCGCAACCGGTGTCGCTCACACGCAAGTGGGCGTGCGGGCCCGAGCGCAAGTCGCCCAGTGCTTGCGCGGCTTCGGTACTCAAGATGACCTCGCGCAGCTCGATGGTGATGCGCCCGGCACGGCCTTGCAGCGCATGCCAGGCGTTGGTGCACAGGTTCATCAGGATCTGCTGCACCTGGGTGGCATCGGCCCCCACTTGCAGCGGCGCGTCGCTGAGTCGCACATCGAGCTCCACCGATGCCGGCAGCGTGGAGCGCAGCAGGGCCACCGCTTCTTCCACCAACGGGCGCATGGCCTGGTTCACCAGCAGGTGCGGCTGCATGCGGCTGAAGGCCAGGATCTTCTGCACCAGGCTGCGCCCGCGCACGCCGGCCATCTCGATCTGCGCCAGGCTCGCTTGCAAGGCGGGGCTGCTGGCACCGGCTTGTTGGCGTGCCATCGACACGTTGCCCAGGATCGCCGCGAGGATGTTGTTGAAGTCGTGCGCAATGCCGCCCGCGAGTGTGCCGATGGCTTCCATCTTTTGCGACTCGCGCAGCTGCGATTCCAGCGCCAGGCGCCGGGACTCGGCCTGTTTGCGCTCGGTGATGTCGGTCAGCATGCCGAGTGCGCCGGCATAGCTGCCGTCAGCGTCGAAGATGGTGGCCACCGACATCGCGACCCACAGCTCGGTACCGTCGAAACGGCGAAACCGCAGGTCGTGTGGCTCGTGCGGTGCTGCCTCCCGGCGTTCGAGATCGGCGCGCGCCAGATCATGGTCGGGCTCGCTGATGAAGCTGAGCAGCGGGCGCGCCAGCAGGTCGGCTTCGGTGCAGCCCAGCATCTGCAGCATCTTGGCGTTGGCGAACGAAACACGCTGCTGCGCGTCGATCAACCAGATGCCTTCGTTGGCGGTTTCCACAATGCGCCGGTAGCGCACTTCGCTCTCGCGCAGCTCGCCGGTCATGGCGTGTGCCACACCGTAAGCACGCTCGCGCGCCGTCATCAGCAGGTAGCTCAGGCAGGCCAGCAGCAGGCTGAGCCCCAAGCCGGCAATCAGGATGATGCGTGCGGCGTTTTGCTGGTGGTATTGCTCGAAGCGCGGCTGGGTGCGCACCACCAGCGTCCATGCATGCCCGGCCAGGCCGATGTATTCCTCGGCCTCGAAGCGTGCAGGCGCAGTGCGGCGGGCAGCGTTGCCTGAGCGGTACATCAGCGTGGTGTCTGCGAGCTCGATGCCGTCGTGGATGCGCAGCTCCAGGCCCGGCGCGCCCTCGCCGTACAGGCTCGACATGAAATCGCCGACCCGGATGCCGGCCCACACCCAGCCCACCAGGTGCTTGCGGCGCAGCGCGATGCTGTCGAGGGGCTGGCCCCGTGCGTACAACGGCAGCACCATCAGAAAGCCGTACTGCGGCTCCTGGTCGGGTTCGGTGACGAGGTGGATCCGGCCCGAAATGGCGGCGTTGCCCGAGTCGCGCGCCTTCAGCAGCGCGGCGCGGCGCACCGGGTCTTGATAGACGTCGTAGCCCAGGGCCTTGGCGCTGCGCCCACCGCCAGGGGAGATGTAGGTTACCGGCACCTGAAAGTCGCGCTGACCGGGCGGGTTGATGGTGTAGCCCTGTGCACCATCGGTGCGCTGTGCGGCCACGTGGGCGGTGGTCTGGTCGCCGGGCAGCCAGGGGCCATAGGCGAAGGCTTGCAGCCCGGCGATGTCGGCGCCGGCCAGCAAGGCGTCGACGTAAGTGTCGAACGCTTGCCGGTTGACACCGCCTGAGGCCGTGAACAGGCCTTGCAGGCCGCGCAGCATCTGCTCGTAGCTCGCCATGCGCTGCTCGATGCCGTCGGTGGTCTGGCGCAGGCCGGCATCGAAGCTTGCCTTCATGCGGGCTTCACCGGTCTGCTGCTCGTGGCGCCACAGCCAGGCCGTGATGCCCAGCGAGGCCAGCCCCACCGTCACGGCCAACAGAAGCGGGAGGGCGCGTTTCAACGCAGGCCTCAGAACTGCGTCATGGCGCGTGCCAGATCAGGGGCGAAGTACTTCTCGAAGATGCGCTGCACCGTGCCGTCGGCGCGCATGCTGTTGACCACCTCACGCCAGGCTTGCTGCTGTGCGCTCGACAAAGCCTTCTTCGACATGATGAGCCCGTGCGGCACGGCGGGGTCGTCGAACTCGAGGATGGCGGTTTGTGCACGGATGGCGCTGCGCTCGATATGGGGGTAGTCGAACGGCTCGATGATCATGCCTTGCACGCGACCCTCCAGCAGCACCTGGTAGAGCGGGTCGAGGCTGTTGGCGAAGCTCATGCGCATCTCGGCGTCCAGCTTGTCGACCAGGCGGTTGCCGCCGGGGTTGTAGCGAAAGCCGCGGATCGCACCCAGCTTGAGTGCGGGGTTGCGCTCGAAGTCAGCGATCGTTTTCACGCCGGCGTCTTTGCGCACCAGCAGGTAGTACTTGTTGGAGAAATACCAGGCAAAGCCGGCAAAGCGCTCGCGCGCGTCGTTGGTGATGCCTGAGAGGCTGAAGTCGAGCGCGCCCGATTCGATCAGCTGCCAGATGCGCGCCCGCGGCATCATGCTCACGTTGAACTTGCAGCCGCTGCGCCGCGCGAGCTCGTCGGCGAAATCCTTGTCGATGCCTTCGCCCGTTTGCGCCGAATACAGCAGGCCATGGTCATGCAGGGCCAGGGTCAGCGGGCGGGCGCAGTCGGGTTTGTCGGCAGCTGCTGCACCTTGAGAGGCCCCCAGCAGCGCAGCAAGCAGGAGCAGGAGGCGATGGACGGTTCGCATGGCGTGTTCGGGGGCTTTCCTGGGCAACGATCATCGGCCCGTAGCGCGCCATGCGCAATGGGCGGATATGTGTGGTTTTTCGCCTAGACCGTCGGCGCGGTGGAGGCTACATTTTGGCAAAACCGGAGGCTTGCCATGGCTTGGGTCAGGATGTCGCGCTCGCTGGTGCACTTTGGCATTCCATCCATGTGGGAAGTGCGAGACGCCGAGGGCCACTTGTTGTTGGCGCGCGGTGGCGTGATCGAAGATGACGAGCAGCTCGCCGCGCTGCTGTCGCACGGGGCCATGGTCAACCCCGAGGAGGTGAAAGCCGCGATCGCTGCGGTGGCCGCTGCGGGTGGGCGCCCGGTCGAGCCGACACCGGCCGATAAGCGCCCCGTCAGCCTGTTCGGGCTGTGGGACAAGCTCTTCTGGCGCCTTGAGCGGGCGGTCAAGGGCATCAACGAAGAAGCCGGCTTCCCTGCTCGGCTGGACGAACTGGCCAACAACCTGGCCCAGCTGGTCGAGCGCGACGCCGACATCGGCATTTTCTTGTCGGTGCGGCAAGACCAGCACCGCTTTGCCATTTACGGCCTGAGCCATGCCGTCTTCACGGCCTTGATCTGTTTTCTGATGTCGCATCGCATCGGCTGGCCGCGCGAGCGCTGCATCACGCTGGTGAAGGCAGCGCTCACGATGAACATGTCGGTGTTCGAGCTGCAAGGCCGCCTCGCGGCCCAAGGTGTGCCGATGCTCGCCGAGCAGCGTGTGATCCTGCACGACCACCCGCTCAAGAGTGCGCAGATGCTGCGCGATGTGGGCGTGGCCGATGAAGAGTGGCTCACCGCCGTAGAGCAGCACCACGAGTGGACCGACGGCACCGGTTACCCGAACAAGCTCACGCAGATGTCAGAGATGGCAAAAGCGCTCAAGTACGCCGACGTCTTCATGGCCAAGATCAGCCCGCGCGCGATTCGCCAGCCGCTCACGGTGCAAGAGGCGGCGCGACAGTTGTTCAAGATCGACGGCGGCGGGCCCATGGCCATGGCCATCATCAAGGAGTTTGGTATCTACCCGCCGGGCGAGTTCGTTAAGCTCAAGTCAGGTGAGCTGGCGGTGGTGATACGGCGCACCGCCAGCGCCAACACGCCGCTGGCGGTGAGCATCACCGACCGCACCGCGGTGCCCATCCTGAATGTGGTTCGCCGCGAAACCGCGCGGCCCGAGCACGCCATCGTCGGCTTGGTGGCCGACAAATCGATCGTGACCCGCGTGCCGCCCGAGCGGCTGTACGGTCTGCCGAGTTAGGGCTTCTTGGCGTTGATGTCGCCCAGGTAGTAGCTCTTGATGGGCTTGAGGTCGGCATCGAGCTCGTATACCAGCGGAATGCCATTGGGGATGTTCACCCCCACGATGGCATCGTCGGCGACCTTGTCCAGGTACTTCACCAGTGCGCGGATGCTGTTGCCGTGGGCGGCGATCAGCACGCGCTTTCCGGCCTTGATGGCGGGCGCGATGCTGTCGTTCCACACCGGCAGCACGCGATCCACGGTGTCTTTCAGGCATTCGGTGAGTGGAATGTCTTCGGGCTTGAGCTTGGCATAGCGGATGTCTTTGCGCTGGCTTAGCGGTGCGTCGGCAGCCAGCGGCGGCGGCGGCGTGTCGTAGCTGCGGCGCCAGACCAGCACCTGTTCGTCGCCATATTGCTTGGCGGTTTCGGCCTTGTTCAGGCCTTGCAGCGCGCCGTAGTGGCGCTCGTTCAGCCGCCAGTCGTTGATCACCGGCAACCAGGTGCGGTCCATCTCGTCCAGGCAGTGCCACAGTGTCCAGATGGCGCGCTTGAGCACCGAGGTGTAGGCCATGTCGAACTCGTAGCTCTCGGACTTGAGCAGCCGGCCGGCCTGGCGGGCCTGTTCGACGCCGGTGTCGGTGAGCGGCACGTCGGTCCAGCCGGTGAAGCGGTTCTCGAGGTTCCAGGTCGATTCGCCGTGGCGGAT
>JACMKW010000379.1 GCA_014379885.1 Rhizobacter sp. | reverse complement strand
TTGACCGCCGTGCAGGTGGGCCTGCTCACCATTTACGACATGTGCAAGGCCGCCGACCGCGGCATGGTGATGGGCGAGATTCGTGTGCTTGAGAAGCATGGTGGCAAGTCGGGTGATTGGGTGGCTTCGCCTTGAAGCTTCTCCTCCCTCACCGTTCGGGCTGAGCCTGTCGAAGCCAGCGCCGTGCACGGGGCCCTTCGACAGGGCAAACGGAAATCAAAAGCTCTCGGCCTCTCCGACCAATCTCAGCGCATCTTGAAATCTTCGTAGTTGAAGCTGCGCGTCGACGGCGTGCACTGGAACGGCAGCGGCTCGCCCGCGGCGCGCGGCTTGTCGCATTCAGCGAAGAACTCGTCCGAATCGGCGTTGCGGAATTCTTTCAGGCGCTGGGCGATATAACGCGCACGCTCCACGTCACCCCGGTCGGCCAACGCCTTGGCCCAGGCCATCATCAAGCGCGTGTCCAGCAAGTAGTGTGGCGCGCGCCGGAAGGCCTTCATCGCCTTGGACGGGGGCTCGGCCGTGGTGGCGTCGGCATAGTCCGCGTGATGCGCGAAGAACCAGCTGCGCTGGCCTTGTGCGATGCGGTAAGACAGTGGCATGTCGTCTTCAGACGAAACAAAGATGGATGCGACGCGCAGGTAGTCGATGACCGAAGCGCCTGTGCCCACCACCAAGGCGAGCGAGGCACCGACCAGCACGCGACGAAACCAGGGCGTAACGCTGTTGTCGCTCTCGGCGTTGGCCGGGCTGCCGTGCCCCAGGCACAGACCCAAGGCAAACGCAGTCGGCAGCAGGAAGTAGGCATACCACAGCGGGTACTCCAGCATGCTGTGCACCACCATCATCAACACCATCACGAGCGCGGTACGCGCGGTGAGACTGCCCGAAGGGGCCGCTTTGCCACAGGCCACAAAGGCCTTCCACAAAGCCCACGCAAGCGAGGCCAGCACCAAGGTGCCGAGCGGGATGCCGATCTCCACCAGCAGTTGCAACGGCAAGTTGTGGGTGTGGTCGAAGAACGCCACCGGCCGCCCGGGGAAGGGCGTGAGCGACCAGGCCAAGTTGAACTCACCCCAGCCTACGCCGAACCACGGGTTCTGCGCGATCAACGACAGCGTGTTGGCCCAGATGCCGAAGCGCGAGCTGGACAGGTCGGACTTTTGCAGCTGGGTGCCCCCTGCGAACGAAGACGCGCCCGCCTGCGCCCACTCGTTCATGCCCACCCAGCACAGAACGTAGAGCAAAGGCGCGAGCCAGAGCAGCACGCGTGAAAAGCGCGACAGTTGCTTGTCCAACACGCCCCACAAGGCCAGCAGCACGATGCACACCGTGCCGGTGCGCGACACGGTGAGCACGTCACCGAAGATGAGCAAGACCATTAGCCCGGCGGTGGCCACCCGCAGCGGTTTGAGCCCCGGGCCGGGTTGCCGTTCGACCAGTGCCTCGTGCAACCAGACCAGCGATGCCATGGACCACAACAACAGGCTGCTCAAGTGATTAGGCTGGCGCAGGTTGCCACCGGCGCGGCCGGGGGTGGAGCTGCGCGCGATCCATTCACCCTCGGCCCACGACGGTGCAAACACCTGCACGAGCGCCAGAAGAAGGCTCAACACACCGGCCACCAGCAATGCGATGCAAACGGCTTGAAATGCAATGCGCCCGATGTCGTGTCGACTGGCCAGCGAGCCGACGATAAGCGTCAGCATGGCGGCGGCCAGCATGCCCAGCGCTGACAGCGCCAGCCCGGCCGGCAGCCGCTCGAACATGAACGACAGGACGGTCGCGAGCATCAGCAAGGCCAGCGCGATCAGCGCCGGGGCGCTCTTGCGCAGGGCGCGGGCGGATTCACCGGCCAGGGTGCTGGCCATGAGCGCCAGGAAAAGCCCCCATCCCGCCAAGGCCAGTGCCTGGTTGAAGAAGGTGGCCGATGGGGCGATGTTGCGCGCCAGCAGCGCAGGGCCGCAGATCGCGAGGCACGCCAGTGCCACCAAAGCGGATTGGAGCTGCAAACTGGACAAGTGCGCGCTTGGGGTTTCGCCTGCGGTACGGTGCATCTGCAAATTGTCGCCGGTAAGAAGAGCGGCCCGCGCCTGTCAAGAGTGTGTCTGTGCTGCCGTCAACGCCCGTCAGGCGATGAGATGCAAGGCCTTCGCGCCGCTGTGAACAGCATCGGCGACCAAGCGCCGGTCAAACGTTGCCAAGCGCCCTTTGTGGGCCGCGGCCAAGGCCAACAGGTAGGTATCTGTCACCTGGGCGGAAGTCAGCAGCCGAGTGGCGTCCACCTTCGAGTCGTCCAGCTGGCTCAAGTCATCCGGCCAGACGGTGTGACCCGGCAGTGCGACATGCGCGCACATGAGAGCGCGCACCGCCGCTGG
>JACMKW010000378.1 GCA_014379885.1 Rhizobacter sp. | reverse complement strand
TTGCGGTGCAGAACATGGCCAACGCCATCAAGCGCATCTCGGTAGCGCGTGGTTATGACGTCACCCACTACACGCTGCAATGTTTTGGCGGTGCCGGCGGCCAACATGCCTGCCTGGTGGCCGACGCGCTGGGCATGACACGTGTGTTCGCCCACCCGTTTGCCGGTGTGCTGTCGGCGTATGGCATGGGCCTGGCCGACCAGATCGCGATGCGCGAACGCTCGGTCGAACAAGGCCTCACCGACGACGGCGTGAACACTGCGCTGCGCAGCGCCACCGAGCTGACCGAGCAAGCCCGTGGCGAGCTGCTGCAGCAAGGTGTGGCCGCCTCGCAGATCCGCACCGTGGCCCAGTTGCAGGTGCGTTACCAAGGCACCGACACGGCGCTGGGCTGCGGCTTCGCCACCGAAGCTCCTGCAGCGCACATCATCGCCAGCGTGCGCGAGGAGTTTGAGCGCGCTTATCAGCAGCGATTCGCCTTCTTGATGCCCGACCGCGCGCTGGTGATCGAAGCCGTTTCCATCGAGGCCATCGGCGAAGGCGAGCGCATTGCGGCCCCCGCCGATTTGGCCGCCGCGCCCGACTACACCGCCCAGCCCGCCGCCCCGGCCCGCATGTATTGCCAGGCCGACGATCAAGCCGCCGGCTGGCGGCCCGCAGGCCTCTATGTGCGCGAATCCCTGAAGCCTGGCGCCGTGATCAACGGCCCGGCCATCGTGGCCGAGAAAAACGCCACCACCGTGGTCGAGCCTGGCTGGCAGGCCCGGATCACCGCCCTCGACTGCATCGAGCTGCACCGCGTGAAGCCGCGCGTGAGCGCCAACGCGGTCGGCACCGATGTCGACCCGGTCATGCTGGAGGTGTTCAACAACCTCTTCATGAACATCGCCGAGCAGATGGGCCTGCGGCTGCAGAACACGGCCTACTCGGTCAACATCAAAGAACGCCTCGACTTTTCATGCGCGCTGTTCGACGCCGGTGGCAGCCTCATCGCCAATGCACCGCACATGCCGGTTCACCTGGGTTCCATGAGCGAATCAATCCGCACTGTGATCGAGAGCAACCCGTTGATGCGCCCGGGCGACGTGTTCGTGCTGAACAACCCGTACAACGGCGGCACCCACCTGCCCGACATCACCGTCGTCACACCGGTCTACCTGGACAGCGGCGACACCAAGCCCTCGTTCTACGTGGCCTCGCGCGGCCACCATGCCGACATCGGGGGCACCACCCCCGGCTCGATGCCGCCGTTCTCCAAGCGAATCGAAGAAGAAGGCGTGCTCATCGACAACTTCAAGCTGGTCGAGGAAGGGCGCTTGCGCGAAGTGGAACTGCTGGCCTTGCTGGGCTCGGGCCCCTACCCGTCGCGCAACCCGGCACAGAACCTGGCCGACCTGCGGGCACAGGTCGCCGCCAATGAAAAGGGCGTGCAGGAGCTCAAGTCGATGGTGGCGCAATACGGTCGCCAGACCGTTGCCGCCTACATGGGCCATGTGCAGAACAACGCAGAAGAGTCGGTACGCCGCATCATCACCGCGCTGCACGACGGCGCTTTCGAGTTGCCGCTGGACAACGGCGCAGTGATTCGCGTGAAGGTGAGCGTGGACGTGAAGGCCCGCGCCGCCACGGTTGATTTCACCGGCACCAGTGCCCAGCTCGACAACAACTTCAACGCGCCCAAGTCCATCACCATGGCGGCCGTGCTGTACGTGTTCCGCACCCTGGTGGACGACGACATCCCGCTCAACGCGGGCTGCCTGAAACCCATCAAGGTGATCGTGCCCGAGGGCTGCATGCTCAACCCGCACCCGCCCGCATCGGTGGTGGCGGGCAACGTGGAGACCTCCAGTTGCGTGACCAACGCGCTCTATGGCGCGCTGGGCGTGATGGCGGCCAGCCAGTGCACGATGAACAATTTCACCTTCGGCAACGACATGTACCAGTACTACGAGACCATCTCCGGTGGCAGCGGTGCGGGAGCGGTGTTCAACGCGCAGGGCCAAGCAATCGGTGGCTTCGACGGCACCAGCGTCGTTCAAACCCACATGACCAACTCGCGGCTCACCGACCCCGAGGTGCTGGAGTTCCGCTTTCCGGTGCGGCTGGACAGTTATGAAATCCGCGCTGGCTCCGGCGGCGCAGGTGAATACCGCGGCGGCAACGGCGGCGTGCGTCGGGTGCGCTTCCTTGAGCCCATGACGGCGTCGATCCTCTCCAACGGCAGGCACAGCGGCGCTTTCGGCATGGCCGGTGGGCGGCCCGGCGCCACCGGCAGCAACCGCGTGGAGCGCGCTGACGGCCGTGTGGAGGATCTCGATCACATCGCCTCGGTGGAGATGCAGCCCGACGATGTCTTCGTGATCGAAACGCCTGGCGGCGGGGGCTTTGGCGAACCCTCTTGATCTGGGGTGTAGACACTGCGGCGCCGAATGCCCATGCAAGCTGTCTCGATGAGCAAGCCCATCACTCCCCCATCGTGCCCCGCCAAGCCGACAACGCCGCGGGAACTGCTGTCACGCGCCTATCCCCAGCTCGGCACCACGCTGTTCATGGGGACACAGATCGCGCCGATCCGGATGACACGGCATGACCTGGTCGTGCTGTTGAGCATGCACCCTGGGCAAGCGTTCGGCATCGAGGCGGCCGGCTTCAGCGCCGATGTGCAAGCCGCCGTGGTGGCACCGAACGCACCACACACCATCCATGCCAAGGGCTGCGAGATCGTGCACCTGGCGATCCAGCTCTTTCACCCCCGCTTCGGCGCGCTGCGCTCGCTGTTGAGCCAGGCCGTCACACCACTGGCGCGCGAGAAGTTCGCGCCGCTTGACAGCCAGCTGCTCGACGCGAGTGACGGGCGCCTTGACGCGGACGAAGCCACGCAACTGGTCAAGGACATCGGCACCGTGCTGCTTCAGGCGGGCACACCGTCTTCGCGCGCGCTCGACCCAAGGGTCGTGTACGCCTTGCGCAAGCTGGCCGCCGACATCGACTACCCGTTCGCCAAGCTGGCGGCCGAACTGCACGTGTCGCGATCGGCCTGTCGCACCTCTTCGCTGAACAATTGGGTGTTTCCATGCGCGGCTGCCAGGCTTGGCTTCGCCTGGGCATGGCCTGGGAGTTGGTGGTGTGGGAGCGCGAGCTGTCGCTCACCGCGATAGCCCACTTGATGAAGTTCTCTGATTCCTCGCACTTGGCGCGCGCCTTCAAATATGGCTACGGCATGTCGCCCACCCAGTTTCGCAATCACAAGCTGGTGGAGATCATCGGCACGCGCCGGCCGGGCTAGAGACGCATGGGCTCCGCCTGATGGCAGGCACGCTCTTTCAGCGGGCAACAGGCGTGGCGGGTGGTTCGCTTACCGGCGCCAACGCTTCGCCCAACTCTCTGGTCAGGTCTGCGGCATGCCGCCCGATCACCCGCGCGGCGGCACCCAGGTAAAGCCCACCAAAGGCAAGGCTCGGATCCTGCTCGGCACCCAGCCCGGCACCCGATGAAAGCGCCGCTTCCAGCGAACGCCGCGCCGGGTCGCTGAAGTATTCAACGGCAATCTCTTGGTTCAGCTGCCCCAGGGGCCTGTTCAGCGCCTCGCCGGCATCCTTGCCAAACTGCACCAACTCGCCGACCCCTCGTGACACCGGCCCCTTCAGGATCGCGCTCAGGTAGAGCCCGCCGAGTGCAAAGTTGGGGTCAACCACCGAGCCATAGCCGGCCGCCGATGCCAGCGCTTCTTCGATCGATTGCCGCGCCGGGTCGTCGGTGTACACCTGCGCGACCTCGGCACTCAGTTTCTCGGCCTGCACCGGGTCGATGCTGAGATCGAAAATGGCCAGGCCTCGCGCGCCCACTTTCGGGATCACACCCACCTGGTAGTAGAACTGGAGGCTGGTGCCGTCGGTCTTGCCCCCCACGCCGGCGCCGAGCGCGCCACCCAGCCCCCCCACATTGCCGTCAACCGCCACGCTGGTCTGCAGATTCACCAGGCCCAGCGTTCCCGGCAGGGCCACCTTGGGGGAGAGAACTTGCACATTGGCTTTCAGCGCGATGGCTTCCACGCTGGCGAAGCCGCCCACGAACCATTCAGAGTCGGTGAGGACGGCTGTCGCCCAGGCCGAGTTCTGGATGCTGGAAGACAGGCCGGCACGCACCGTGCCGAATTCCTTGCTCTGGTAGACCGCATTGGCATAGGCAAAGCCGAACTTCTCGCGGGAATCCAGGGCCAGCCACAACACACCGGGCGGGTCGACCACGCCCCAGCTGGTCAGCCCCGACGTGGTGATCGATTCGGCCGTCACGCCGCCCGCTTCGACCGCCCAGTTCTCACCACTTTTTGTGTAAGTCGGCGGTTTCAGCACCAAGGTGTTCACCGTTGTGCCGTCAGAAACCTTCACCTGCAAGACCCCTCCCCATTTGGCGGCGGTGGCCTGCTCAGCCGCGTTCAGCGCACCCTGAACGCCAGGTGGGGTGGGAACGCGCGGGTCAATCGCATGGCCGAACTCTGAGGGCGACAGCCGCGCAAGCGTGGGCAGGTTGACGTCGAAGAAAAGGTGCTGGTCGATCTTCAGTGGCACCGGCTGCGAGGTCGGGGCAGACCGTGCCTCCTCCTCAGCCAGCGGGAGGCACGCCGGCGGCTCGCTGGTGTCGTCGATCAGCGGTGCAGCGTAGTAGCCGGCATACGGCTGAATGCAAACGAGATCGGCTCCACCCGCCATGACACTTCCTTCCTTGATGACGGTTGCATTTGAACCAGCACCGGCACTGGCGCCAAGCCAGGGCGTGCGCCAGCTAGGGTGGGCACCAGGGCGCAGCGGCAAAGCGCCTGGTACGGTTTTGCAGGACACCGACAACGTGCCATCCAAGACACATGAGGTGTGTCACTTTGCTGTTGAAATATCGATGGCCAATCGAAGCGCCACGACCGGTGAGCGCCGCGAACAGGGCGCTCACCGGTCGTGGCGGAGGCCCCGCCTTCATCAAGCCTTGGTCGTCGTATGGTTCACCCAACAAGCTCTGTCGAGCACACGCTTGGCCTCTCGAAAGCACAGCGCACCGAAGCAGCCAGCGAGCGGGTTCGCGTCTACGTTCACAACAAGCAGGCTGCTGCGCTCGTGGTCGCAACCCGTTGGCCTGCGACCAAGGTTTCCCGGCACGACGTCCTCGTCAAGCTGACGGTCGAGCCCTCGGGCTGCTTCAGCGTCGAAGCCGCAGGGCAGACCTTGTCAGCCGGCGCGGCCGTGGCGTTGACCGGCTGACACCACGGCCGCGCCGGCT
>JACMKW010000377.1 GCA_014379885.1 Rhizobacter sp. | reverse complement strand
GCGGCCGGCCTGCCCCCAAAGTTGACGCATGAGCGCCGCCGCCACCGAGACTGCGCCACGCCCGCACCAGCCCCTGCCAAGCGCCTGGTCACCCCTGCCGCTCGACCGCCCGGTGCGTGTGCTGTCGCTGTCGGGCGGTGGTTTCCTCGGCCTGTACTCGGCCCGCGTGCTCGAAGGGCTGGAAGCACGCGTGGGCGAACCGCTCGGGCGGCGCTTCGACCTGATCGCCGGCACGTCCATCGGCGGCCTGCTCGCGCTCGCGCTGGCTTTCGAGGTGCCGATGTCGCAGCTGGTGCGCTTGTTCGTCGAGCATGGCCCGGCAGTGTTCTCCAGCCGCGCGCTGCCCAGCGGGCCGGTAAGCCGCCTGCTGGACCTGAGCCGTTCGGTATTCGGGCCCAAGTACTCGGGCGAAGCGCTGCGGGTTGCGCTGCGCGACGCCCTCGGTGACCGGCGCCTGGCCGACGCCGCGCATCGCGTGGTGGTGCCCGCGGTGGACGTGGGCCGCAGCCGTACCAAGATCTTCAAGACGCCGCATGCACTGGCCTCGCGCGGTGACGGCAACTTTCGGGCGATCGACGTGGCCATGGCCACCTGCGCCGCGCCGGCCTACTTTCCCGCGGTGCGGGTGGGTCGGCGGCTGTACGCCGACGGAGGCCTTTATGCGGTTGCACCCGACCAGGTGGCGCTGCACGAGTTGGAGCACTTCATGGGAGTGCTGCTCGACAGGGTGTCCATGCTGTCGGTGGGCACCGCCACTTCGCACTACCGCCCGGCCGAGGGTGTGAGCGATGACGCGGGCGCGGTGGACTGGCTGGCCCGCGGCCGGCTCATCCTGACGCTGATCTCGGTTCAGCAGCAGCACGCACAAGCCATGGTGGAAGACCGGCTCGGCGAACGCTACCTGCGGCTCGACGCACTGTGGCCGACCGACGCAGGCCTGGGCATCGACGTGGCCACCAAGAAAGCCACCGACACATTGAACACGCTGGCGCGCCACACGTTGAACGAGGCCGATCCAGGCAGACTCGATTCATTCCTCGCCCCCTTGGGCAATACGCGTCAAGCCTTGGCAAAACCCACCGTCTGAGACAGCAACACCTCCTGGTCGTGCGGCAGGCCGAGCGCATTGCACACGGCCTCGCGGTCGATCCAGGCACGCAATACCGTGCACAGCTCCTGGCTGGCGCAGAACAGGTACACGTTCTGCGCAATGGCGCCCGCGGCCACGTTGGCGTAAGCGGTTCGCTGCGCCACCGGCACGGCCTTCATGCGAGCGTGGTCGGCCACGTACACCAGGTCGAGCGGCGCGTCGTCGACAAAGTCCTGGTAGCCGGTAACGCGCCGGATGTCGGTTGCACAGATGCGATCCAGCGCATGCTGCGCGGCGTCGTAGCGGTAGGCACCTTCGGGCAAGGCCACCACGATGTCGATCTCCTGCGCATTCAGCGCCGAAGGCGCGGTGCGGCCCCCGCCCTTGCGGTTGATGCCGTTGGCCGCCCACAGCAGGCTCGACAGCAGCGGCAAGGGCAGCGGGTCGTTGCGGTACTCACGCGCCGAACTGCGTTTTTTCAAAGCCTCCATGAGGCTGCCGCCAGCCTCCAGCAGCGGCGGCGGAAGGCGGGTCAGCGCCGCGGCGTTGCCCAGTGCGGGCAACGGGCGCAACGCGCCCATGGCGCCCAGTACCAGCTTGCTCAGTGTGCTCATCAGAAATCTCCATCGGGGGGGTGGGTAGCGCTAAGCCAGACCCGCAGCGTCGCACCTGGCCCGGGGGCTGCAATTGATTTGGCGCAACGGCGCGCTGCACTGATCCGCGTCAAGGCGCCCACCCGGGCCGGGCCAACAATGGCCACACCGCTTCAACTGCGGCTGCCCAGGAGCTCCCATGTACGACCTGATGCTGCAACGGGGCAAGGAGCTGCTGGGCCCGGCGCTGGAAGCAGCGCAGGCGACCACCCCACCTGATACCACATACCGCATACAGAACACCGCGTACCGAGGAGCACCTCATGAAGATCCTGCTGGCCGTAGACGACAGCCCTTTCAGCAAGCACATGTTGGCCTACCTGGCCGCCCACGCCGAGTGGTTCAACCCGGCGAACGACTACACCGTGCTCCACTGCATCACGCCCTTGCCCAACGGCCTGGCGCCGCTGCTCGACGCGGCCCAAACGCGTGCGCGCGAAGAGGCCGAGGCACAGGCCGTGTTCGCGCCGCTGCGCGTCTTTCTGGAGCGGCACCAGATCAAGCCGAGCTTTGTGCACGAGGTGGGCCACCCGGCGAGCGCCATCACCGGCCTGGCGCAGCGTGGTGGTTTTGACCTGGTGATGGTTGGTTCACGCGGGCATGGTGCGCTGGGCAGTCTGGTTCTGGGCTCCACCGCCACCAAGGTGCTGGCCCTGAGCAAGGTGCCGGTGCTCATCATTCGACATGATGAGCGACATGCCTCAGCCAGAGTCTGATCGCCCTGAGCCTGTATTCCGATCGTCCTGAGAGGCTGTCGAAGGAAGGGTGCGCACAGCACGGCGGAGGCTTCGACAGGCTCAGCCCGAACGGAGAAAGGGGTGTGGCTGAGGTCTGTCGCCAATCAGGGTACTGATATCCGCGGACAGCTCAGCCTATACAGCCCTGCCTACATCAAGGCCACCCCTTTGATCTGCGCATGCAGTGCATCACCGGGCAGCAGCGCCAACGCGTCGCAGCTCTTGCTGGTGATGCGCGCCAGCAGCGTCCAGGCGAACTCCGGTGGGCCGCTGGTCACGCGCAGGCGCAACAGTGCGGTGGTGCGGTCGCGCTGCACGCTGTCCACCACCACCGGCAACACATTGAGGATGCTGGTCTCGCCCGGCGGCTGGCGGGCCACGCTCACATCGCGCGCCAGCACGCGTGCACGCACCCGCTCGCCAAGCCGCGCGTCAGCTCCCCCCACCCACAACACGGCGCCATGGCGGCCGATTCGGGTGAGGCCATGCTGGGCATCGTGTTCCACCACCTCGGCGTCGATCACCACACCGGCATCGTCGTGCCGACTCAATGACAAGTCGGTGCGTGCCGTCAGTTCGCCCAACGGGCCGGCGGCTTCAACGGCGCCATCGCGCAAGAGCACCAGGTGATCGGCCAGGCGCGCCGCTTCGTCCATCGCGTGTGTCACGTAGACGATGGGCAGCGCAAGCTCGCGGTGCAGCTGCTCCAGATACGGAAGGATCTCGGCCTTGCGCGCCGTGTCGAGCGCCGCCAACGGCTCGTCCATCAGCAACAGCCGCGGGCCGGTGGCCAGGGCGCGGGCGATGGCCACACGCTGGCGCTCACCGCCCGACAGCGTGGCGGCAGGCCGCGCCAGCAAGTGGCCAATGCCCAACAGCTCGACCACGGCGTCGAGCGCAATGCGCTGCGCCTCGCCTTCGCTGCGCTTGCGGCCGTAGTGCAGGTTGCCGCGCACGCTCAGGTGCGGGAACAGGGCCGACTCCTGGATCACGTAGCCCAGCGAGCGCAGGTGCGTGGGCACGAAGCGGGCGATGGCATCGTCTTGCCACACCTCGCCGTTAACGGCAATGCGCCCTGCAACCCGCTCCAACCCCGCCAGCGCGCGCAACACCGTGGTCTTGCCGCAGCCAGAAGGGCCGACCAGCACGGTGATGCCTTGTGACGGAATGGCGAGGTTCACGTCGAGCAGAAAGCTGCCGCGCTGCCACCGCAGGCGGGCTTCGATCACCGTGCGGCCCCTGTGTCAGCACGGTCATCGCGTGGTGGCCGGTTGAGCACGTACAGGCTGACCAGCACGATCAAGGCAAACGCCACCATGCCAGCCGACAGCCAGTGCGCCTGCGCAAATTCACCGGCTTCCACGTGGTCGTAGATGGCCACCGACAACACACGCGTCTGGCCGGGTATGTTGCCGCCGATCATCAACACCACGCCGAACTCGCCCACCGTGTGCGCAAAGCCCAGCACGCTGGCAGTCACGAAACCAGGCCGCGCCAGTGGCAACGCCACGCTGAAAAAACGGTCCCAGGGTGACGCACGCAAGGTGGCCGCGGCCTCCAGCAGCCGCTCGGGCACGGCTTCGAAGGCTTGCTGCAAGGGCTGCACCACGAAGGGCAGCGAGTAGATCACCGAGCCCACCACCAGGCCGCTGAAGGTAAAGGGCAGGCGGCCCAGGCCGAGCCATTGGGTGAACTGCCCCACCGGCCCCTGCGGGCCCAGCAGCAGCAGCAAATAGAACCCCAACACCGACGGTGGCAACACGATCGGCATGGCCACCAGCGAGGCAAACAAAGGTTTCAAGCGCGAGCGTGTGCGTGCCAGCCACCACGCGAGCGGTGTGCCCAGCAGCAGCAGCAGCAGCGTGGTCACACCCGCCAACTGGGCGGTGATGCGAATCGCAACCCAGGCGTCGGGTGTCATGCGCTCTTTGGCTGGCTCATTGTTTGATTCAAGGCCCGTAGCCGTAGACCTGGATCACCGCCTTGGCGGGCGCGCTCTTGAGGTAGGCCAGCAAGGCTGCGGCTGCGGGGTTCTTGTCGCCGGCCTTGAGCAGCACCGCGTCTTGACGGATCTCGCCATACAGCGAAGCTGGTACCAGCCAGTACGAGCCAGCCGCTGGCTTGCCCGGCACGGCCACTTGCGAGAGCGCCACAAAACCAAGCTCGGCATTGCCGGTGGAGATGAACTGGTAGGTCTGCGCGATGCTTTCGCCCGTCACGAGCTTTGGAGTGATGGCATTGGTCAGGCCGCGCGCATTCAGCACCTCCATGCCGGCCCGTCCGTAAGGTGCGAGCTTGGGGTTGGCGATGGCGAGGTGCGCAAATTTGGCTGTGCTCAGCACCGCACCTCGGTCGTCCACGTAGCCCGGTTGGCTACTCCACAGCACCAGCTTGCCGATCGCGTAGGTGAACTGGCTGCCCGCCATGGCGTGGCCTTCGTCGATCAGCTTCTTCGGCGTTTCGTCGTCCGCAGCAATCAGCACCTCGAACGGCGCACCTGCCACGACCTGCGAATAGAGCTTGCCGGTGGAACCCACCGAGACCTTCAACGTGTGGCCGGTGCTGGCCGTGAAACCTTCGCCGACCTTGGTCAACGGGCCAGCAAAGTTGGCAGCAACCGCCACCGACACCTCCCCTGCCCACGCGGCTGGCACGTTCAACACGACGGCGATCACACACAACAAGACCCAGGGTTGCATCAATCTCATCACTTCATCACTCCTGGTTGTTCAATCAATCACGGCGAGGATCACGCTCGACACCTTGAACGCGGCACAGGCACGCACGCCCACGGCCAGGCCGAGCAACGCAACAGACTCACGCGTTACCACCGCCACCGCGCTGCGGCCGTTGCCAATGTCGAGCGTCACTTCGGCGTTGACCGGGCTGTCGACGATGCGCTGCACCTTGCCCCACAACTGGTTGCGCGCGCTGATGCGCAGCCTCTCGTCGGTGATCAGAAACAAGGACGACGCCTTCACCAGCGCAATCACCTCGGTGCCCGTCGCAAGGCCCAGCTGCTCGGCCGAGTCGCGCGTGACCACGGCGGCAAGCTCAAGCTGATCGTCAATGCGCACCCGCACTTCCACATCGACCGGCCCTTCGCGCAGGCCGCTCACGGTGCCGGCGAACTGGTTGCGTGCGCTGGTGCGTACCGACATGCGCCGCAGCAGGCGCTGAAAGGCCTGCACGTCGCCCACCGGCTCGGTCGCAAACTCGGTCGCGAGCCGGTCCAAGGCAATCTGGTGTTCGGATTCGACAGCACGGTACAGCGCGATCACCCGGCGACCGTAGTCAGTGAGCAAGGTGCCACCACCGGCGCGGCCACCCGTGCTGCGCTCCACCAGAGGCTTGTCGGCCAGGTTGTTCATCGCATCGACTGCATCCCAAGCCGCCTTGTAGGAAAGCGGCACATGCTTGGCGGCTTGCGAAATGGAGCCGCAGCGGTCGATCGCCTCCAGCAGGCGCACCCGCTTGTCGCCAAGAAAGGCACCCAGGTCGGTGCTGACCTCCAGGTGGCCGGTCAGGTGTGGGGTTGCGCGGCGGGGCTTCACGGGCAGGGTTATAGCATTAAGTACATAACGCTATTTACCCCAGAGCATCGTGCAGGGCAACCCCGATGCCAGCCTAGTCGTGGGTCAATTGCAGGTGGCTGAAGCGGTCGGCCTCGCGCCACTTGGCGAGCAGCTTGAAGAACGCCATGCCGCCCAGGCCGTAGGGCGAGTTCTGCACCCCGCGCGCACCGGGTTTGCCTTCGTTGTTGTAGTAGCCGGGTGTGCACGCTTCAAGAAAAGCCTGGCTGCGGCGCGTGCTCTCGATGATGGTCTTGACCCAGGCGTCTTCTTCTTCGACGGTGGGCTCCAGCGTGCGCACGCCGCGCACCTGCGCCTGGTGGATGAGGTAGGCGGCGTGGCGGCCTTGCTCGTCGAGCGCATGCACAAAGTTGGCCGTCTGGCCCGATTGCGGTGTGCCGAAGATGATGAGGTTGGGGAATCCATTGCTCAGCATGCCGTGCACCGTGCGCATGCCGTCGCGCCATTTGTGCGAGAGCGTCTCGCCGCCACGGCCCACCAGGTCGTAACCCGAGCGGCGGGTGTAGCCCGTGCCCACCTCGAAGCCGGTGGCGAAGATCACCGCATCGACCTCGTGCGCCACGCCGTTGGCCACCACCGCGTTGTGCGTGAAGCGATCCACCCCGCGGCCCTGCGTGTCGACCAGCTTCACGTTGGGGCGGTTGAAGGCTTGCAGGTAGTCGTCGTGAAAACACGGGCGCTTGCAGAACTGGCGGTACCAGGGTTTGAGCGACTCGGCCACGGCGCTGTCTTTCACGACCGTGTCAACCCGTGCGCGCACGCCACTCATCTTGCGGGCATCGGCCAGCTCCATCGCGGCGGCGATCTTCTCGGGCGAGCCCATCACCGACTTGTCGTTCATCGCGATCTCGCGGAAGGTGCGCGCGGCTTCGGTCCAGCCGTCCATCACCAGATCGACGCCACCACCCGTGCCTGCCAGTTGCGAGGCAAAGTTTTCCATGCGGTGCTGGTGCCAGCCCGGCTCCAGCGACGCGGCCCATGCCGGGTCGGTCGGGCGGTCGTTGCGGAAGTCGATCGACGACGGTGTGCGCTGGAACACATAGAGCTGCTTCGCACTTTCGGCCAGGTACGGCACGCACTGCACCGCCGTGGCGCCGGTGCCGATGACGGCCACACGCTTGTCGTGCAGGCGGTCGAGCCCGCCTT
>JACMKW010000376.1 GCA_014379885.1 Rhizobacter sp. | reverse complement strand
CCGATGCTCTCATCGTCCAGCATGTCGGACAAGCCGTCGGAGCACAACAGGTAAATGTCCCCCGGCATGATGTCGTGCAGGTGGGTTTCGAGCAGCACCGTGTCTTCAACGCCCACAGCGCGCGTTACCAGGTTCTTGTTGGTGGAGAACGCGGCCTGCTCGGGCGTGATGAGGCCAGAGTCGATCTGCTCTTGCAGCAGCGAGTGGTCATGGGTGATCTGCACCAACCGGCCACCCCGGAAACGGTAACCACGCGAATCGCCCACGTGGCCCATCAGCAGGCGGCCGTCGCGGAAGGCGCCCACCACCAGGGTGGTGCCCATGCCGGCGTACTGCGGGTTGGAATTGGCGGCGTTGAAAATCGCCCGGTTGGCGTTGTCGACGCAGATGTCCATCGCGCGGCGCACATCGGTATCTGACGCATTGCCCGAGGCCTCTTGCAGCCAGCGCCCGAGTTCGGTCTTGATGAAGGAGGTGGCCATGCCGCTGGCCACTTCACCGGCGTTGTAGCCACCCATGCCGTCAGCCAGTACCACCAGCCCGGCAGCCTCTTGAACAGCGATGGAGTCTTCGTTGTTATTGCGAGCGCGGCCGGTGTCCGTGGCACTGAAGAACTCTAGCGACATGGCAGTGGCGAGCGCGGGGAGATTCATCGAGCTTTCAAACCCTTCAGAGGCTGGAATTGTGCCCTGTATCGGCACGGTCCAATTTCACCGTGGCTGCGAATCCGCTGGAATCGGGGGGGGTGGGCGAGGTGGCGACAGGCTGAAGCTCGGCACCCGTGGCCTGCAACCGGGCGGCCACCGCGCGCAGGTCGGCGGCCAATTGCTGGCCACTCGCATAGCGCGCCTCGGGGCGCTTTTCCAGCGCCAGCGACACGGCGCGCGCCAGGCCTTCGGGCAAGTCGGGGCGCAGGCTGCGCACGTCGGGCGCCGTTTCGTTGGCGATCTGGTGCATCAGCGTGGCCATGGAGTCCGAGCGGTGTGGCAAGCGGCCGGTGAGCAACTGGAACAGCATCACGCCGAGCGAATAGAGGTCGCTGCGCCCGTCGACCCGGCGCCCGGCCATCTGTTCGGGCGACATGAACGACGGGGTGCCTAACACCATGCCGGTGCGGGTGCGGGCAGAGTCGGCGACACGCGCGATGCCGAAATCGGTGACCTTCACCAGGTCAGTCGGCAAGTCGACCATCACATTGGCGGGCTTGATGTCGCGGTGCACCACCCCTTGGCTGTGTGCATACGCCAGGGCATCCGCGACCCGGGCCACCACATTGAGCACCGTCAGCACCGGCAGCAGCTTGGGCGCCTGGGTATGGGCCTGCAGGTCAGCGCCCTTGAGGTATTCCATGGCGATGGAGGCAAGCTCCTGGTCTTCACCCGCGTCGAAGATGGTCACGATGTCGGGGTGCTGCAAGCGCCCGGCCGTTTCGGCTTCACGGAAAAAGCGCTCACGGGCTTCGACCAGCTCGTCGCCGGCGAACTCGCGGCTCAGGGCCATGGTCTTGATGGCGACCTGGCGCCCAATCTTCGGGTCACGGCCGAGGTAGACCGCTCCCATGG
>JACMKW010000041.1 GCA_014379885.1 Rhizobacter sp. | reverse complement strand
GCCCGAATACATTACTGACCAGTCAGTCAGTTGTCGTGTCTGAACTGCCTCCTTCGCCCGTGTCCCATCTGCCTTTGCCGAGGATTCTCATGCGCTCCACCCTGCTCATTTCGCTGCTAAGTGTGGCCTTTTTGGCCGCCTGCTCGAAGGCCGAACCCGCTGCCGCACCGTTGCGCGCGGTGCGCACCATGACTGTCGTCACCGACAGCGCGGGTGGCACCTACGAGTACGCCGCCGAGGTGCGGGCCCGCACCGAATCGCGTCTCGGGTTTCGGGTGGGCGGCAAGATCGTGCGACGCACGGCCAATGTGGGTGACCAGGTGAAGGCTGGCCAAGTGCTGGCGCAGCTGGACCCGCAAGACCTGAGGCTGGGTCAAGACGCCGCACGCGCCGGCTTGGTGGCAGCGCAGGCCAACCTCGACCAGACCTCCGCCGATTTCAAGCGCTTCAAGGAGCTGCGTGACCAGGGCTTCATCAGCTCGGCCGAACTGGAACGCCGTGAAACCGCGCTCAAAGCCGCACAAGCCCAGCTCGACCAAGCGCGAGCCCAGTCCAGCGTGCAAGGCAACCAAGCGGCGTATGCATCATTGGTGGCCGATGCCAGTGGCGTGATCACGAGCGTGGACGCCGAGCCTGGCATGGTGGTGACAGCCGGCTCGCCGGTGGTGCGGCTGGCGCATGACGGGCCGCGCGACGTGGTGTTCAACGTGCCCGAAGACAAGGTGGGTCTGATCAAGGCGCTGGCCACGCAGCCCGGCCGGCTCAAGGTACGCCTGTGGGGCAGCAATGCCGAGATCTTGCCTGCGCAAATTCGTGAGATTGCCGCGGCGGCCGACCCGGTGACGCGCACCTTCGCCGTGAAGGCTGACCTGGGCCAACTGCCTGCCGGCAGCACAGTGCGCCTGGGTCAGACCGCCAGCATCGTGGCCGACATGCCCAAGGTGGCCGGCATCACCAAGCTGCCCTTGTCGGCCCTGAGAGAACAGAAGGGCCAGACGGCTGTGTGGGTGGTGGACAAGACAACCATGACGCTGGCTTCCAAGACCGTGCAGATCGCCGGCGCCGAGGGCAACGAGGCCGTGGTGACAGGCGGGTTGGTGCCCGGCCAACTGGTGGTGACTGCCGGCGTGCACGTGCTCAGCCCCGGTCAGCAGGTCAAGCTCTATGTGGATCCGACTGCTCCGCCGGTGACCACAGCGTCGACCGGCACGCCGGTGTCGGCGAAGTGAACGAGGTGCCCGTGAACTCGCCTGCAAACAAGAGCCCGGCGGCCACCGCACAGCGGTTCAACATCTCCAAATGGGCGCTCGAGCACCCGGCGCTCACGCGCTACTTGCTGCTGGTCTTGCTGCTGCTGGGCACAGCGGCCTATTTTCAACTGGGGCAAGACGAAGACCCGCCGTTCACTTTCCGTGCAATGGTGGTGCGGGCCTACTGGCCGGGCGCTACCGCACAGCAAGTGGCCGATCAGGTGACCGACAAACTGGAGAAGACGCTCCAGGAAGTGCCCTACGCCGACAAGATCCGCAGCTACTCCAAGCCCGGTGAAACGCTGATCGTCTTTCAGGTGAAAGACTCGGCACCCCCGAAGGAGATGCAGCAGGTCTGGTACACGGTGCGCAAGAAGATCAACGACATGCGCGGCACGCTGCCAAGCGGAGTGGTCGGCCCGTTCTTCAACGACGAGTTCGGTGACGTGTATGGCTCGATCTACGCGCTGGCAAGCGACGGTTTCAGCTATGACGAACTGAAGGAGCAGGCCGACCAGGTGCGCCAGCGCCTGCTGAAGGTGAAGTACGTCAACAAGGTGGAAGTGTTTGGCGCGCAAGACGAAAAAATCTTCATCGAGATCTCGCAAAAACGCTTGGCGCAGCTGGGGCTCGATTTCAACGCCGTGCTGGCGCAGCTGGGCCAGCAGAACGCGGTGGAGTCGGCGGGCGTCATCAACTCGACGACCGACTTCGTGCAGGTGCGTGTGGGCGGGCAGTTCAACTCGGTCGAACAACTGAAGATGTTTGCCATTCGTGCCAACGGGGCGAGTTTCAAGCTGGGCGATATCGCAGAAGTGAAACGCGCCTACATCGACCCGCCGCAAGTGAAAGTGCGCCACCAGGGCAAGGAAGTGATCGCGCTGGGTATCTCGATGGGCAAGGGGGGCGACATCATCGAGATGGGCAAGTCGCTCAAGGTGGCAACCGAGAGCATCCGCGACGATCTGCCGGCGGGCCTGGAGCTGTACCAGTTCCAGAACCAGTCGAAGGTGGTGGCGACGTCGGTGGGTGAATTTGTTGGTGTGCTGATCGAGGCCGTGCTCATCGTGCTGGCCGTGAGCTTCATCAGCCTGGGGCTGCACTTCAAGCCGAACTCG
>JACMKW010000375.1 GCA_014379885.1 Rhizobacter sp. | reverse complement strand
TCACCGGCCTGAGCTACGCCCAGCTCGATGCTGCACCGGCGCAATGGCCGTTCCCGCAGGGCGCCACTGAAGGCCGCGTGCGTCTGTATGAAGACGGCATCTTTCCCACCGCCACGGGTCGGGCCCAGTTTGCCGACGTCGATTACGACAAGCTGGCCGAGCCGCGCGACGCACGCTACCCGTTCTCGCTCAACACCGGGCGCCTGCGTGACCAGTGGCACGGCATGAGCCGCACCGGCACCGTCGGCCGCTTGTTCGGCCATGTGCCCGAGCCCAGCATCGAGCTGAATCCGAAGGACATGCTGCGCCTGATGCTCGCCGAGGGTGACCTGGTGCAAGTGACCTCGCGCCGCGGCTCGATCGTGCTGCCGGCGCAGGGCAGTGAGCAGGTGGCCACCACACAGGCCTTCATCGCCATGCACTGGGGCGAAGAGTTCGTCTCCGGCAGCACCGGCACCGGTGCCCGCATGACAGGTGTGAACGCGCTCACCACACCGGTGTTCTGCCCCAAATCAAAACAACCCGAACTCAAGCACGCCGCGGTCAAGGTGTTGAAGGCCGAGCTCCCGTGGCGCTTGCTCGGCGTGGCCTGGTTGCCTGACGACAAGGCCTTGCTGGCGCGCGAGCAGTTGAAGGCGGAGATGAGCGCCTTTGCCTTCGCGAGCTGCGTGCCGTTTGGCCGCGAGCGCAGCGGCGTGCTGTTTCGCGCCGCGGCTTACGAAGCACCACCCGATGAACTCATGGCCCGCATTGAAGGCGTGCTGGGCCTGGGTGGTGCTGACGTGTTGCACTACGCCGACAAGCGCCGCGGCCAGCGCCGCACCATGCGCCTGGCGCCAGTGGGCGAGAAAACTCAGCTCGAAGGGTTTGTGCTCGCAGGCGACATCAGCGCCGAGGTGTGGGTCAAACCGCTGCTGCAAGACGAGCTGCCTGCACAAGCTTACGGCCGCCTGCTGCTGGTGCCAGGTGCGCGTGCACCAGTGGCCGTGCAGGCCCGCGGGCGGCAGGTCTGCACCTGCTTCAACGTGGCGGAGCCTGAGATCACCGCGGCACTCGAAACATGCCAGGGTGCACCCGATGAGCAACTGGCGCAACTGCAAACCGCGCTCAAGTGCGGCACCAATTGCGGCTCGTGCGTTCCCGAGCTGAAGCGCATGATTCGCGTGCAAGCGCGCGTGGCCTGAAGACGCATCCCTAGAATCGCGCGCCCTGCGCCAAGGTGTCATCCCTTGGCCCGGGTCTTGCGAAACAAAACCAGGGATACACCATGAGCATCAGCCACTACATCAAGGAAATCGGCCGCGGCAAGGAAGGCGCACGTTCGCTCAACACCGAACAAGCGCACGACCTGATGAGCCAGGTGCTCGACGGCCAGATCACCGACCTCGAACTCGGCGCCTTCGCCATGGCCATGCGCATCAAGGGCGAGACGGTGGAAGAAACTGCCGGCTTCTTGCAAGCCGCAACAGCGCGCTGCCTGCCCATCACCACCGCCCGCCCCGCTGTTGTGCTGCCTTCGTACAACGGCGCACGCAAGCTGCCCAACCTCACGACCCTGCTCGCGTTGCTGCTCGCGCAAGAAGACGTGCCGGTGCTGGTGCACGGCATGCCTGAAGACCCGGGCCGCGTGACCACTGCCGAGATCTTTCACGACCTGGGCCTGCCCATCGCGCGTGACACTGAAGACGTGGCCGCCGCGTGGCAACGGCGCGAGCCGGTTTACATCCGCACCGATGTACTGTGCCCGCCGCTGGCGCGACTGCTCGATGCACGCTGGACGATCGGCCTGCGCAATTCAGGCCACACCATTGCCAAGCTGCTCGACCCCTGCCCTGCCGGCGCTGCACTGCGGGTGGTGAACTACACCCACCCCGAATACGGCGGCATGCTCACCGAGTTTTTGCAGAACACCATCGCCAACGCGATGCTGATGCGCGGCACCGAGGGCGAGCCAGTGGCCGACCCGCGCCGCTTGCCCAAGCTCGACGTGTTCATCGACGGCTTTCTGCGTACCGACCTCTCGGTGGCCGCGCATGACGGCGTGTTGCGCGAGCTGCCGGTGTTGCCGCGCACCTGTGATGCCGCCACCACGGCCATGTACATCCAGTCAGTCATCAGCGGCGAAAAGCCGGCGCCCGCGCCGCTGACGCAGCAGGTGGCCTGTCTGCTGGCCTCATTGACGGCGCTCGCCCACGCTCACCCCCGGGAAAAATCCGCATGAACCGCACTGCATCGCCCCATGTCACGCTCGTTGGCGCCGGCCCAGGTGACCCCGAGTTGCTGACGATCAAGGCGGTGCGCGCAATCCGCGCGGCCACCGTGCTGCTGGTCGATGACCTGGTGAGCGAGGCTGTGTTGCGCTATGCGCGGCGCTCTACCCGCATCGTGCAGGTGGGCAAGCGCGGCGGCTGCGCGAGCACGCCGCAGGCCTTCATTGAAAAGCTGATGGCCGCCGAAGCGCTGAAAGGCGAACGCGTGGTGCGGCTCAAGGGCGGCGACCCCTTCGTCTTCGGCCGAGGGGGTGAAGAGGTGGAGCACTTGCGGGCACTGGGCATCCAGGTCGATGTGGTGAATGGCATCACCTCGGGCCTGGCTGCCGTCACTTCGCTCGGCGTGCCGCTCACGCACCGCGACCACGCACATGGTGTGATCTTCGTCACCGGTCACGCCAAGGAAAAGAGCAGTCCAATCGATTGGCCCACGCTGGCCGCCGCTGCCGCGCAAGGACTCACGCTGGTGATCTACATGGGCGTCTCGAAAGCCGGCCATCTGCAGCAGGGCCTGCTTCAGGGTCTGGGCCGCAACACCCCAGTGGCCGTGGTGCAGCACGCCAGCCTGCCCGAGCAGCGCCACGCCGTGGGCACGCTCGCCGATCTCACAGGCCTGATCGAACGAGAGTCTTTGAGCAGCCCGGCCATCATCGTGGTGGGCGATGTGCTGAGAGGCATCGCCTCATTGACCCTCGAAAGAGGGGCCGCCCGGGTCGCCTGAGCCCTCTCTCGCGGGCCCATAATCGGCGCGCACAAAAGGAGCGGGGAACCCATGCGCGAACAAATCAGCAAACTCAACCAGCTGAGCGGATCACACGGTGAACTGCGGCCTGGCCACGGCATGGTGACAGGCGTGATTGCGCTCTCACTCGCTGTTCTGTGCTTCCTCGGCGTGCTGGCCTTTCACTTCCCGCAGTACCTGACGACGCCCGAGCTGCGCCAGTCGTACAACGTTGACATCATTCGCAAGGTGATGCTCGCAGCACTGGTGATCGCGGGATCGCTGTCACTGGTCAACATCATTCGCGGTCGGGTGCTCTGGCTCTCTGCATCTGCCTTCGTCGTGATCGGCCTCACGCTGGCGCTGGGCGGGCACAAGGTGCCGGTGAATGACTTTGCTGACCACACACCCTACATCGGGCTCGACTGGTTCATTCTTGACCTGCTGGGCTCCACGCTGATCTTCATCTTCATCGAGAAGCTGTTTGCATTGCGCCGCGATCAACCGGTGTTTCGCGCCGAGTGGCAGACCGACTTCCACCACTTCATCGTCAACCACATGGTGGTGGGCTTCATCTTGCTGGCCACCAACCTGCTGGTGCACAAGCTCTTTGGCTGGGCGGCGAATGACGGCATTCGCGGTTGGGTGGCCGGGCTCAATTTCTGGGCAGCCCTGTTGCTCATCGTCCTGGTGGCCGACCTGGTGCAGTACTGGACGCACCGCGGCTACCACGAGGTGCCCGTGCTGTGGCGCCTGCATGCAGTGCACCACAGCGTGAAAAGCATGGACTGGCTGGCCGGCTCGCGCCAGCACATCCTCGAGCTGCTGATCACCCGCACCCTGGTGCTGGCTCCCATCTATGTGTTCGGCTTCAGCAAAGAAGTGATCGACGCCTACATCGTGGTGGTGGGCTTCCAGGCTGTGTTCAACCATGCCAACGTGAGCGTGCGCCTGGGGCCGCTGCGCTATGTGATCGTCACGCCCAACTTCCACCACTGGCACCACTCGCAAGACAACGAAGCCATCGACAAGAACTACGCCGCGCACTTCGCGTTTCTCGACTACCTCTTCGGCACCGCCGTGAAGGCCGACCGCAAGTGGCCCGACCAATACGGCGTGGTGGGCGACTACGTGCCTAACGGCTTCTGGAAGCAGCTGAAGTTCCCGTTCACCTGGAAACCGTAGCCCCAGTCGCCGAGGTTCCGCTACTTCACCCGCAGCGCGCGTGGCGCGGCCAAAGCCAGCACGGCGGCAAACACCGCCACCGACGCCATGCCCGCTGTAAGTGACCAGTATTCGGCGATCACGCCAATCAGCGGCGGGCCGGCCATCATCCCGAAATAGCCCACCGAGGCCACGACGGCGATGCCTTGCGCAGGGTTGGCATCGAGCTTGGCGGCGGTGCCAAAGAGCACCGGCACGACGTTGGCAAACCCGAGCCCGACAAAGGCAAACCCCACGAGCGTGGCCACCGGGTGGGCGATCCACAGCACCGCGGCCATGGCCACCGCGGCCAGCGCAGCACTGGCACTCATCAGCACAGATGGCGACACACGGTCACGCACCCAATCGCCGGCGAAGCGTGCGGCAGCCATCGCACCGCTGAAACTGGCGTAGGCAAGCGCTGCCAAGTCCGGCGCACTCTTCAGCTCCTGTGTCATGTAGAGCACGCTCCAGTCGTACATCGCACCTTCGGCCACCAGCCCCAGCGCTGCGAGCACGCCCAGCAACGCAAGTACGCCACGCGGCCAGGCGAAGCCGTGGCCTTCTTGCGACGACCCTGCGGTGGTGCGCAGCATCGCTGCGCCCGCCAGCCACATGAGCGCGAGCGACACAACCGAGGTCGCAAGCAGGTGTGCGCCCGCGGCCACACCCCGCGCGAGCAAGACGCTGCCAAACGCCGCACCCACCATGCCGCCGAGGCTGAACATGGCGTGAAATCCGCTCATCAGGTTGCGTGCGCGCAGGCGCTCCAGCTCGCTGGCGGCCGTGTTAATGGACACATCGAGCAAGCTCATGCCGGCGCCGAACACCACCATCAACGTCAGCAGCACGGTGTAGTTGCGGCTCCACATCAACGCGGCCAGACTGGCCACGCAGAGAAACGCCGACACCATCGCCGTGCGCCGCGCCCCTTGCCGGCCCACGATGCGGCCGGCCTGTGTCAAGGTAAGCACTGCACCCACCCCGGCCGCGAGCATCGCCATCGCGAGAGCCTGCTCGCCCAAACCATAGTGCTGCTTGACGGTCGGAACGTGCACGCCCCAAGTTGCGAACAACGCTCCCGCGATGAAGAACTGCACACGAACCGCGACGGTGGCCGACAGCAGGCTAGATGGAGCAGAGGTTGCAGGGAGCGTCATGAGCGGGCGATTGTAGAAAGCGCCTCTCGCCCTCGCATCTTGGGGGCATCGCCACCACGCCCGTGACACCAGCCACTCAGAGCCGCGTCGCGCGAAACACCAGCGCACGCCAGAACCGGTCTCGCTGCCCGCCAAGCTCGTTGTTCACAAACTCAGGGTAGACCGCCGTTTGCACCATGACGAGCTTGAGCCGCGGGTGCACGTACACCGCTTGGCCCCGAACACCGAGCAGCGCATAACCCAGGTCGTCCGGGAGTAGCCACACCTGGTAGCCATAGCCAAGGTAGGGCGTCGCGCGGCGAGGCTGCAGATAGCCGTCGCGAAAGCGCACGGAAGTTGCCGATTCGACCCACTCGCGCGGGATCACCTGCCGCTCGCCGTTGCGCCCACCGTCGAGCAACAACTGCCCCAACCGTGCATAGTCGCGCAGCCTGGCGTTCAGGCAGCATGACGCAGCCTCCACGCCTTTGGCATCGATGAGCCACGAAGCATCGTCTTCGGCCCCCATGGGGCCCCAAATCTTCTCCGACACGTACCCGGCCAGGGGCCTGCCCGTCGCCTTGGCCAGCACCAAGCCGAGCACCTCCGTGTCGGCCGAGATGTACTTGAAGCGTTGGCCCGCCGCTACCTCACGCTCGGTCATGCCGGCAAGTACCTCCGCGAGCGAGCGCTGCTGGCGCGACCAGGCCCGCGAAAGTTGCGCGACATCAGAGTTCGCAACGCCATAGGTCTCGTCGAACTTCACGCCCGAGGCCATGTGAAGCACATGGCGGATGGACACCCCCTTCCACGCGGTCAAGGCCAGCGCCGGCTCGTAGCGGTCGACCGGGTCGTCAATGGAGTGGATGTGTTTCTCTTCGATGGCGATGCCTACCGCCATTGCCACCACGGTTTTGGCCATCGACCACGAGGTGAACCGCTGCACTGCAGTGCGGCCGTACTGGTAGCGCTCGGCGAACACCTTGCCATCCTTCAGGATCATCAGGCCGGTGGCGGGGTGGGTCGCAAGGTAGGTGTCGAGCTCGCTCCATTGCAACGGCTGAGCCGCAGGTGGCAACGGCCGAACCGGATGTTCGCCGCGCCGCACAGGGGTCGAGCGGAACATCCGCTCCATTGCCGTGTGGGCATCCACCAGATACGGCTTCTGGCTCATGGTTTCCAGGCTCGAGCGCGGGTAGCCCTGATCCGCACCGTAGCCCGCCTCGTCGGGGGCTGCGCCTGCGGGCGGCGAAGCAAGGCAGGCGTGTGCCATCAACAGCAACAAACACACACGGGCCAAAAGGTGGTGCCGGGATGACATGGTGCGTTCCTCGAAGTTGAACCGCTGAATACTACGAGCGCCGCCCCGGACATCGCATCAGCCGAAAGACCGATGACCAACACTCGGATAATCGCCCCGATGACGAGATTCGATGCAGTGGTGATCGGCGCAGGGGCGGCAGGCCTTTTCTGTGCTGGCATGGCAGGCCAATTGGGCTCTAAGGTGCTCTTGATCGACCACAGCGAGAAGGTGGCTGAGAAGATCCGCATCTCGGGCGGTGGGCGCTGCAACTTCACCAATCGCGATGCGGGGCCAGCCAATTTCATCTCGGCCAACCCGCATTTCTGCCGCTCGGCCCTGGCCCGCTACACGCCGCAAGATTTCATCGGCTTGGTGCAGCGCCACCGCATTCCCTGGCACGAGAAGCACAAGGGCCAACTCTTCTGCGATGAATCGGCTGAAGACGTCATCGGCATGCTGCTACGCGAATGCGATCTAGGTAGCGTGACGCGCTGGCAGCCGTGTGGCGTGCAGGCGGTGCGGCAAGCCAGCAGCGGCCTTGAGCTCGACACCGAGCGCGGTGTTGTGCGCGCCAAGCGGGTTGTGATCGCCACGGGGGGCCTGTCGATTCCCAAGATCGGCGCCACCGATTTCGGTTACCGCGTGGCCAAGCAGTTCGGCCACAAGCTCATCGAGACCCGCCCTGCCCTCGTGCCGTTGACCTTCGACCCCGCGACCTGGGCGCCCTTTTCCGAGCTGGCCGGCTTGTCACTGCCCGTGGGCATTCGCGCGGGCGCGGCCAAGGGCGGTGGCCATTTTCTCGAAGACCTGCTGTTCACACACCGCGGCCTGAGCGGGCCGGCCGTGCTGCAAATTTCGAGCTTCTGGAAACCGGGAGCGCCGTTGCAGATCGACCTGGCCCCCGACACCGACCTCGCCGCCCAGCTTGCGCGCAGCAAGCTGGGTTCCAAGCGCAAGCTGGGCAACGAACTCGGCTCGCTGCTGCCGGCCCGCCTGGCCGAAAGCTGGCTGGCCCGCGAGCCCGGCTTGGCCGACAAGCTCGTGGCCGACGCCCGCGACCGCGACCTGCAACAGCTTGCCCAAGGCCTGAAAACCTGGGAACTCACCCCTTCCGGTACCGAGGGCTACCGCAAGGCCGAGGTCACAGCCGGCGGCGTGGACACCCGTGAATTGAGCTCCCAAACCCTGGAAAGCAGCAAAATCCCCGGCTTGCACTTCATCGGTGAGGTGGTCGACGTGACCGGCTGGCTCGGCGGTTACAACTTCCAATGGGCCTGGGCCAGTGCCGCCGCTTGCGCCCGGGCAATGAGTAGCCACTAACGGTTTGCTTGCGCCGCTCTGGCCGTCTGCTTATAATCGTCGTCTTTGCTGGCAAAAACCCGCGCTGCGATTCGTCCAGGCTCCCGAGCAAGTGCTCAAGCAAGTCAAGGGCTGGAATCCGGAACCTCCTACCTGAGACACCGGACGAACACCGAGCGCATCAACTTCTGGATTTATGACTTCTATTCGCGTCAAAGAGAATGAGCCGTTCGACGTGGCTCTGCGCCGTTTCAAGCGCACGATTGAAAAGCTGGGC
>JACMKW010000374.1 GCA_014379885.1 Rhizobacter sp. | reverse complement strand
GCCTTGGTACGGGCAGCCTGACCGTGGCGTCAGACTGGACGCTGGGCGCACAACGGGTGCAAGGCGCGGCGGGCTCCAACCAGACCTGGCGCGCCCAGGATGGCGCAGGCTTCAGGCAGATGACGATCACCGGCGCTGCCGCACCAGTGACGGTGGCGGCCGACACCGCCCTGGGCGCGCGGCTGGCGCTCGAAGGCCAGAGCATCGAGGTGGGCACCACGTTGCAAGCGCTCTCGGGCCGCATCACGCTCGCTGCGCGTGGCACGGCCGATGGCGATGATGTGAACATCGTGGCCGGTGGCAGGCTCGATGCGCGTGGCGCCGTCAAAGACTTCAATGGCACACCCGCGCTGGCAGGTGGCGGCATGGTCACGCTGACGGCCGATGGTGACGCGGGCAAGGTGAATCTCGCCGCAGGCGCGTCGGTTGATGTGTCGGCCGCCGCCGGTGGCAACGCCGGCACCGTGCAGGTCAATGCGAGTGAGCTGACTTTGGGCGGCGACTTGCTGGGCGCGTCGGGCACGGCGCAACGCTCGGGCAGTGCACACATCGAGCTCAAGCAGCTCGACAACTTCTCTGCCTTGAACAGCAAGTTGAACGCCGGTGGTTTTGCCGAAACCCGATCGCTGCGTGTTCGCACCGGCAACATCGACGTGCGGGCGGCCGACGGCGCCAGCCCGCGCGACGTGGTGGCCGCGCGTGATGTGACCCTGGCAGCCGATGAAGGCACGATCAACGTGGCCGGCACGGTGGGCAGCGGCAGCACCGGGCGCGCTGCCACGATTGGTTTGTACGCGGGCCAGGGGGTCACGTTGTCGGCCGGCAGTGTGATCAACGCAAGCGGCAGCACGAGCAATGGCAACGGGGGCAACGTGCACGTGGCCACCCAGAGCGGGTTTTTGAACTTCGACGCAGGCGCCGTCATCGATGTGAGAAAGGGAGCGAATGCGCAAACCGGCTCGGTGACGCTCACCGTGCCGCGCGACGCCAGCAATGCGCTCGGCGCCAATGTGCTGCAAGGCACGGTCCTGAGCCAGCGACTTGCTGGCGACACGGCCGCCACGGTGGCGGTCGTTGGCCAGCGGGTCTATTCGGTCGGCGCGGCCGACTCGGAAACCACGGTAACGCCCGCCAACATCACCACTTACGCAGCGGATCACCTGGCGTTCATGAACACCACGAATGCCGCCGCGGTGGTGGGCGGGCTCAGGGGTGATGGCGGTGGCGCTGCCAGCGCCGTGCTTCGGGGTGCAACCGAGTTGCGCACCGACGGTGACCTGGCCCTCAACAGCCCCTGGAACCTGACCACCGCATCATGGATGCAGGGCAGCCAGCCCGGCACGCTGAGCTTGCGTGCGGCGGGCAACCTGACTGTCCGTAGCGCAGTGGGTTCGGCTGACGATTTGATCCAGTCCGGCTCCACCTGGAACCTGCGCATGGTCGCAGGCGCCGATCTGGCTGCGGCCAACCCCTTGGGCACCTTGTCTCTGAATCAGGTGGCGGAAGACAAGGGTGACCTGCTGCTATCGGGCGCCAGCGCCAAGCTGCGCACCGGCACTGGCCGCATTGACCTGGCCGCCGCGCGCGACTTCGCCATCGACGATGTGCGGGGGGTGGTCTACACCGCTGGGCGCATCGGAGCCACCGACACCGAGACGACCGGCGGTAACAACCGCTGGGGCGTGGGCGGTGGCGACATCACCGTGCGGGCCGGCCGCGATGTGCTGGGGCCGGAGAGCCCCGAAGGTGACCTGTGGATCACCGACTGGCTGCGTCGCCCCCGCTTGAACTACGACGCCTCTGACCTGCTGCGGCCGGCCAACTGGTGGGCCTACCGCCCGAACTTCCAGCAGGGGCTGGGCACGCTTGGCGGAGGCCACATTGACGTGGCGGCTGCACGCGACGTGAACAACCTCGCGGTGATGCTGCCCACCACAGGCCGCACTTACCTTGACGGCGGTGTGCGACAGGTTGACGTGCAAGGCGGGGGCGACCTGCGCCTGAGCGCCGGCAACAACATCGTGGGCGGCGCCTACCTGATCGGTCGCGGTGACGGCCGCATCGAAGCGGCTGGCGACGTGGGCAGTGGCCGGGCCGTGCAGCTCTACCTCATGGGGGCCAGCAGTGGCAACGTGCCGGCCCGAGCCAGCTTCGACGTCGACGCGGGTCGAGCACTGCGAGTGCAAAGCATTGCCAACCCGACGATCTTGTCCCAGTCCACTCTGCCGGCAGGCACGGTTGGCCCAAGTCGTGGCAACAGCGGTCTCTATGTCATGTCGTTCTTTACCTATTCCGACAACAGTCTTGCCAAGCTGCAGGCCAAGGGTGGCGACCTTTCCCTTGATGCGGTCGTTGCCG